>CAZUWQ010000055.1:0-6242 GCA_964624195.1 uncultured Oscillospiraceae bacterium
CACTTCACCACCCTGTCCCCCAACCTGGGCGTGGTGCCCATGGAGGACGGGCGCTCCTTTGTGCTGGCGGACATCCCCGGCATCATCGAGGGCGCCGCGGAGGGCGCCGGCCTGGGCCACGACTTTTTGCGTCACATCGACCGCTGCCGCCTGCTGATCCATGTGGTGGATGTGTCCGGCTCTGAGGGCCGGGACCCGGTGGCGGACTTTGACGCCGTCCAGGCCGAGCTGGCCCGGTGGTCGCCGGAGCTGGCCGGCCGCCGGATGCTGGTGGCGGCCAACAAGGTGGACATCATGGAGGACCCGGCCCTGCTGGCCCGCCTGCGGGAGCACGTGAACGCCAGGGGTCTGCCCCTGTTCGAGCTGTCCGCCGCCACCCATCAGGGGGCGCGGGAGCTGATGTACGCCGCCGCCGCGGAGCTGGCGGACCTGCCCCCGGTGACCGTGTTCGAGCCCACCTATGTGGAGCGCCCCCCGGAGGTGGACACCTCCGCCCCGCTGGATATGGTCCGGGACGAGGACGGCACCTGGCTGGTGGACGGCCCCTGGCTCCGCCAGCTGATGGCCAACGTGAACTTCTCCGACTATGAGAGCCGCAACTGGTTCGACAAGCGCCTCCGGGAGGCCGGCGTCTTCCGGCGCCTGGAGGAACTGGGTGTCAAGGACGGGGACACGGTGTGCCTGTATGATCTGGAGTTTGAATATCAGCGCTGAAGGCCCCGCCCGCACGGCCCGTGCGGGCGGAAGGCAAAAACGGAAAAGGCTCCGGCCTCCGCCGTCTGGCGGTGGCCGGAGCCTTTTTGTTCACCCGATAAACTCGTGCAGCAGCGACTCCGCCGGCACCGTTTTGGGGTCGATGACCTCAAAACGGTCGAAGGCGGCCACCAGGTCCAGCAGCTCGCCCCGGCGCCGGTTCTCCTTGGGCACCGCCGCCATAAGGGGCTTGGCGTAGCAGGCCATGACGGACACCTCATAGGCCAGGGACGAGTCGAACAGCATATGGGCGGTGTTTTTGTACGGGGAGATGTACAGCTTTTCCCCCCGGCGCACGTTGTCCCACATCTCCAGGGTGCCCGTGATGTCCGTCCCCCGGAAATTGTAATCCCGGACGGCCCTGCGGGTCAGCCGCATCCAGGTCCCCTTGAAGCGAACCTCGCCGTCCTCCATCACATTGCTCCGGGCGGAGATATACAGCCGGGTGGCCTCCGGATGCCGGCCGGTCAGCTCGGTATTCAGGGCGTGGATGCCCTCGAAGATGGCCACCTCATCCTTGTCCAGCTTCAGGGGGGTGCCCCGGCTGTCGTTGCGCATCTGCCGGGAGAACTCGAATTTGGGCACCAGCACCCACTCCCCCCGGGTCAGCTTGGTGAAATGCTCGTCAAGCAGAGCCAGGTCCATCATCTTGGGGGACTCATAGTCGATGGCGCCGTCCGGCGTCCGTGGGGCGGTGCGGGGGTCCTGCCGGACAAAGTAGTCGTCCATGGAGATGGCGTGGCTGCCGATGCCCCGGCGCTCCAGCTCCCGGCGGATCTTGTGGGCGGTGGTAGTCTTGCCCGATCCGGAGGGGCCGGACAGCAGCACCACCGGGCTCTTTTTGTGGTTTTCACAGATCAGGTCCGCCGCCGCCTCCACCCGGTCCTGATACTGCCGGTCGCACATCGCCATAAACTCCGCCGGATCCCGGCGGACGGCCTCGTTGATCTCCTGCAATTGATAAGCCATAGCTGCTCCTTTATTCATACTTACGTGCGTTTGAATTGCTTTTCCAGTTGGCTTCGGGTGAGCTCGATAGCCACGGGCCGCCCGTGGGGGCAGTATTTCACCGCCCCGGACGTCACCAGCCGGGCCACCTCCTCCAGCTCCTCCGCTCCGCTGCGCTGCCCGCCCTTGATGGCCGCTTTGCAGGCCATGGTGTGCAGCAGCTCATCCCGCGCTGCGGCGGGGTCCGCCGAGCCGGTGACCCGGATGCGCCGGGCCAGCTCCAGCAGGGCGGGCTCGATGTCCCCCGCGTCCAGATAGTCGGGGGCCGCCCGCACCGCCAGGGCGGCTGCGCCGAACTCCTCTACCTCAAAGCCGAATTGGGCCAGCAGCGGCAGGTGCTCCACCAGCGCCGCCCGCTCCTCCGGGGCGGGGGTAAAGGTGAGGGGGACCAGCAGCTCCTGTACCATGGGCCGGTAGTCCGCCGCCTTCAGCCGGTCGAAATTGGCCCGCTCGTGGGCGGCGTGCTTGTCGATGAGCAGCACCTTGTCCCCCTGCTCCACCAGCACATAGGTGTGGAACAGCTCGCCCCGCACCTGCCAGGGCGTCTCCTCCACAGCGTCCGGCTCCGCCGGGGCCGGGGCGGGCCGCTCTGTCTCCGGGGCCGCCGCCTTCGGGGCCGGCTCCTCTCCGGGCAGCGCCTCCGCCCGGCGGGACCGGGGCGCGGTCTCCGGCTCCGGCGCGCTCTGCCGCGGGGTCCGTGCCGGCGCCGCCGGCGCGGACCGGACTGCGGGCGCCGCCTGCCGGGGGGCCGGACGGAATGTCGGCGCCGCCGCGTCCCGCAGGGGCAGCGAGGTCTGGTTGGGAGTGACGGTGTCCCGGGGCCGGGCAGGGGCGATCACCGCCTGGGGCCGGGTGCGGTCGCCGGTGAGGGCGGCCAGCACGGCGTGGTACACCGCGGAAAACACCTGCTGCTCGCTCTGGAATTTTACCTCCGTCTTGGTGGGGTGGACGTTCACGTCCACCTCGTTGGGCCGGATGGTCAGGTGGAGGACGCAGCCGGGGAACCGGCCCACCATCTTCTGGTTCTGGTACGCCTCCTCCAGCGCCGCCGTCATCACCCGGTTTTTCACATACCGGCCGTTGACGAAGAAGTGCTGATAGCCCCGGCTGCCCCGGCAGCAGGCGGGCAGGGACACGAAGCCGGACACGGACATATCCTGCCCCGAGCCGGCCACGGGGATGAACCCCAGGGCGATGTCCCGGCCCATGACGGCATAGACGGCGCTTTTCAGTTGTCCGTCGCCGGGGGTGAGCAGGTCCTGCCGCCCGTCCCGGAGGAACTTGACGGACAGCTCCGGGTGGGACAGGGCGATGCGCTGCGCGTTGGCGAATACCGCCGCCCCCTCGGCGGCGTCCTTTTTCATGAACTTCTGCCGGGCGGGAGTGTTGAAAAACAGGTCCCGCACCACCATGGTGGTGCCCTCCGGGCAGCCCGCCTCCTCCTGCTCCAGCACCTGCCCCCCCTCCAGGGTCAGGGCGGTGCCCAGGGGCGCCCCCGCGGTCCGGGTCAGCAGCTCCACCCGGGACACGGCGGAGATGGCCGCCAGCGCCTCGCCCCGGAAGCCCAGAGTGCCGATGGCCTCCAGATCGAACTCCGTGGCGATCTTGGAGGTGGCGTGGCGCAGGAAGGCGGTGGCCGCCTGGTCCGCGGGGATGCCGCAGCCGTTGTCGGTGACCCGGATAAGGGTCATGCCCCCGTGGGCGATCTCCACCGTGACGGCGGAGGCGCCGGCGTCGATGGAGTTCTCCATCAGCTCCTTGACGACGGAGGCGGGCCGCTCCACCACCTCGCCGGCGGCGATCAGGTCGGCCACATGGGGGTCCAGTTGTCTGATGCTCTGCATACGCGTCTACCTACTATTCTATGGAGGCCCGCCCGTCTTCATGCGCGGCCGCTTTCCTCTTTTCGCCCTGAAGCGCGGCGGAGCCCCGGAAGACCTCCAGCAGAAGCGTCACCGGGCCGTCGTTCTGGGAAAACACCTGCATATCGGCGCCGAATTCTCCATGCTCCACCTGGAACCCCCGCAGGCGGCACTGGTCCATGAACCGCTGGTAGAGGGGGATGGCTGTCTCGGGCCGGGCCGCGCCGGAAAAGCTGGGGCGGCGGGAGGAGGTGTCGGCATACAGGGTAAACTGACTCACCACCAGCAGGGACCCGCCCACGGCGGACAGCGTCAGATTCATCTTGCCCTGCCAGTCCTCAAAGACCCGCAGTCCGCACACCTTGTCCGCCAGCTTGTCAGCGATGGCCTCGGTGTCAGTGGGAGCCACGCCCAGCAGCACCAAAAAGCCCTGACCGATCTGGCCCTTGACCGCGCCGTCGATCTCCACTCTGGCGTTTTTCACTCGGGTCACCACCGCACGCATAGTTGCTCCCTCCTTATTGATATGGCGGGTATGCCCGCCGGATGTCATCTCCGTAGAACGTGAGCTCCTGAAACAGCCCGCCCACCCGGGAGGCCAGCTGCGGGCTGTACCGGTCCGCGATCTGGTCGATGGACAGGTTGGTGGAGATGATGGTGCGCCGGTCTGCCTGGAGCCGGCTGTTGACGATCTCGTACAGAGAGGTCTGGGCCAGAGGCGTGGTAAACTCGCTGCCCAGGTCGTCCAGGATCAGCAGATCGCAGGCCTGGTACCGCCGGGCGTCGTCCCTGGCCTGCCGCCCCTCCTCCTGGTCCCGGGTGAATTTCCGGGTCTCAAAGGCGGCCAGCAGACCCACCGTGGTCTCATACTCCACGGACCATCCCCCCAGAGTCACCTCCCGGGCGATGCAGCCGGACAGATAGGTCTTGCCCAGCCCCGGCGCGCCGGACAGCAGCAGGTTTTTCAGGGGATAGTCCGGGAACTGCCGGGCAAAGCCCCGGCACACCTCCGCCACCCGTTTCATGTTCTCCCTGGGGGACCGGGCCTGTCCCTGCCAGGGCCGGTCGCTGTACACGTCCAGACTCAGGCGGTCAAAGCGCTGGTCGTCGGCCAGGCGCATGGACGCGGTGAGCGCCTTCAGCTGCTCCTGGACGCACAGCTCCTTCAGGCAGCCGCACATCCGGCCGTCCACCCATCCCCTGTCCCCGCACTTGGGGCAGGCGGGGGCGTCGTCCAGCGCGTCGGGCCCGCAGCCCAGCTGCCGCAGCAGCTCCGCCCGCTCCCGCTGGAGCTCCTGGTTCCGCGCCCGGACCGCGGCGAGCTCCGGCCCGTCGGCCTCCACCGGCGTTCCGCCGGTAGCCAGCTCCGCCAGCGCGATCATGGTGCCCCGGATGTCCCGGTCCAGCTGCCGCAGGCGGGGCTGCTGCCGGTACAGCTCCTGCTCCAGCTCATATCGCTTCCGCGCCCGGGCCTCCTGCCGGCGGAGCAGTTGGGCGGACGCCCGCTGGATGATGGTGGGTCCATAGGCCATGTCGGTCACCTCTTTCCCTCAGTATGCCCCTGCTGCTCCAAAAACTGGTCCAGCCAGTCCGCGCTTTTCCGGATGCGGTCCGGGGTGGCCTCGTAGTCCGCGCCGGGCGCCGGCGCCTTGGCCCTCTGGCCGGCCCCTCCGCCGCTCCGCTTGGGGGGCTTGTCCCCCGCGCGCACCTGCTCCGGGGTGGCGTACCCCGCCTGGTGCCAGCTCATGAGGATCTTGTTCAGATAGGGCCAGTTCATGGCCCCCTTCTGGTACACCGTGCGCTCATAGGCCATGGCGATCAGCTCGTCGCTGATGCCCAGCTCCACCCACCGGTCGATGAACTCCCGCTCCTTCTCCACGGCGGGCCGCCGCTGGGTGACGCCCACGGCGGACAGGATGGACCACTCCCTGGCGTCCACCCGCTCCTGCCGGCGCAGATAGTCCTCCGCCCGCTCCACCGTGTCCAGCCCCAGCCGCTTCCAGCGGAAGGCCAGCTTCTGCACCTGGGGCATCCGGACGGTGACGCCCTCCCGCCGCCCCTTCTGCCGCCGGGCGGTCTGGAGGGCAAAGCCGACAAGCAGCATGATGACCTCGGGCGGCAGGGCCAGATAGTCGTAAATGGTATAGAGGCATTTCAGATCGTTGTCGCTGAGGGGCCGGTTCAGCAGCCGCTGGACCTCCTGGTATAGGGCCACAAAGGGCGGGTCCCGGTCCAGGGCGCCGATCAGGTCGCTCCGGCTGTACTCGGGCAGCCGGTCCGGCTCCGCCGGCCCCTCCGGGGCGGCGGGCGGCGCGCCGGACGCCAGCCCCAGCGTCACCAGCCGCCCATAGGCGGCCTCCGTCCGGGGGACGGGCCAGCCCAGGCGGTCCCGGGCGGCCTGGGCGTCTCCGCCCCGCTCCAGCAGCGCCAGGTACAGCAGGGCGCAGTCCCCATCCCCCGCCTCCAGCAGCCGGCGGGCGGCCTGGGCCGACATGGACAGTATCTCGTTGGGCAGCAGCAGCGCGGCCATACCCGCACCCCCTTCCGGTCCGCTCTCTCCGCGTGTTCTTTCGTTCTATTTTACATGATATCGACAAAAATAACAACCGCAAAATCCAA
>CAZUWQ010000056.1:0-6208 GCA_964624195.1 uncultured Oscillospiraceae bacterium
GGTAGTATTTCTGCCAGGAGGTGGCCCAGTCCTCCTCCCGGAGGGAGACGGTCTGGGGCTCGTATTCCTCCAGCCCCCTGAGATAGCCCCGGAGAGCCAGGCGGCCCTCGCCGCTGTCCGGGACATAGAACTTCACCCGGCTGGCCCCCTTCATCCGCCGGGCCAGCCCCTCGTCCACATAGTCCCAGAACTGGCGGTTCTGCTCCAAAAACCGCAGAAAGTCCCCCTCCTCCTCCACTACCAGACCGGCCATGCCGTTGGCGGTGAGGGCGTCGCACACGCTGTCCAGCCGGTCCGCCGGCACGGGCAGGGTGACCTCCAGCCATTGCTCGCTCACGCGTTTCCCCCCTCAGCCCATCCGGGCGGACAGCTCCTGATAGGTCACCTCATAGGCCTCCCGCTCGTGGGGCAGGACGGGCAGCTCCTCCGGCGCGTCCCAGCCCTTGGCGGCAAACAGGCGGCGGAGCAGCAGGCCGGTGAAGGCCGGGTTTTTCACCAGTACCGGGCCGGTCAGGTGGGTGCCGAACACGTTGCCGGCGCAATAGCCCTCCGCCCCGCCCGGCCCCTCGTTGCCCAGGCCCAGGTCCACCCGGTCGAACAGCGGGGCGGCGACGCCCCGGGTGACGGAGCACTTGTTCATAAAGCCCACCGCCGGGGCGTCCCACAGGGTGGAGTGGGCGATCACGTCCTCGGGGGTCCTGCGGTCGGTCTCCACGGTGACGAAGCCCGCCAGGGCCAGGCCGGTCCATACCTTGCCCGCCCCGTCGGTGACGGAGGCGCCCAGCAGCTCCATGGCGCTGCCGGTGAACAGCAGCACCGCCCCACGGTCCACCGCCGCCTTCAGGGCCTCCTTATGGGGCAGCAGGGCGGTGAGGGCCGCCTTCTGCGTCCGCTCCGTGCCTGCGCCCATATAGATGAAGTCGGCGGCGGCGAAGTCCGGCGCGTCCTCAAACAGCGCGGTCTTCACCGTCACGGTCACCCCCGCCGCCTCCAGGTGCCGGCGGAGGACCGCCGCGTTAGCCCACTCGCCGTACAGGGACATACAGTCGGGATACAGGTGTAAGATGGTCAGCTCCATATCAATTCCTCCCTTGGTCCCGCTGGGTCAGGGACAGCAGCTTGTCCCGGTCGGAGAAGCAGGTGACCACGAACAGGGGCAGATCGCCCCGCTCCCGCAGCTCCGCCGCCGCCTCGCTGATGCTCTCCCGCAGGGTCAGCCGGTCCGCCGGAAGGGCGGAGTAGTCGAAGCGCAGGGCCAGGTCGTTGACATACCGGCCGCACAGCCACACCCGCTTTACATGGTCACAGTCCAGCCGGTCAAAGTCCACGTCCCACAGCCAGCTGGTCTCGCCGGTGAAATATTTTCGGCTGATGGCGTCCACGATGACCATCACCTCGCAGTCCGCGCCGGAGTCAGCGATGTAGCCCAGGTTGGTGTCGTAGGCCACGGAGTTCTCGTGCTTGGAGGTGAGCAGGGTCCCCCTGTGCTTCCCCAGGGTGAAGGTGACCATGCGGCCGTTTTTCAGCATATAGTTGTCGATCACCCCGGCCATGACGGACTTGTCCGCCCCGCACAGGGCGCAGACAGACCAGGCGGCCAGGAGGTTATACACGTTGTAGATGCTGCGGAAGGCCAGGGTCAACTCCGTATCCCCGCCGATGGTCAGCCGGCCGGAGGCCAGGTCCAGACCGGTGACGGCGAAGTCCGGCGCGGGCCGGCTGTGCCCGCAGGCGGGGCAGGAATAGTGGCCGATGTGGGCGTAGTGATAGAGGGAGTAGGTCAGCCGGCCCCGGCACACCGGGCAGCGGGCGCCGTCGTCATACATACCCCGGTGCTCCTTCGTGTCGGAGGAGCTGTCCTCCACCCCGAACCACTTCACCTTTTCATGGCCCCGGGCGAAGCAGGCCACCAGAGGGTCGTCGGCGTTGAGCACCAGGGTGGTGTCCGGGTGGATGGCGGGGAGGATAGCGTCATAGACCCACTCGGGGTGGCCGTTGCGGGTGAGCTGGTCCCGATACAGGTTGGTGATGACCATATGGGTGGGATGGAACCAGCGGAAGGCGCGCCGGGCGTACCGCTCGTCGCTCTCCAGCAGCAGCACGTCCCCCCGCATTTTTCCGCCCAGGGTGCAGTTGGACAGGATCAGGGTGGCGACGCCCTCGATCTGGTTGGAGCCCTCCCTGTTGTACACCACCGCCTTGCCGTCCGCCCGGAGGACGGCGGCGATCATCTCCACGGTGGAGGTCTTGCCGTTGGAGCCGGTGACGGCGATGACCCGCTCCGGCAGCTTCACCCGGCCCAGCACGTCCGGGCACACCTTCAGAGCGAGCTGCCCCGGCAGGGAGCTGCCCTTGCCGATGAGACCGCCCGCGAACCGCAGGACCTTACACAGGAGGATGGCCAGCATCCGTTTCATTACGCCTCGCGCCCTTTCTCAATATGCGAAATCGTTTTCTGATCGTGCCCGGCGCGCTCCGCGCCCCCGCCCTGGTCCCGCTCCAGCCAGATCATCAGCGCCGCGACGTCCGCCGGAGACACGCCGGACACCCGGCTGGCCTGGCCCAGGTTCAGGGGGCGGATGCGGGCCAGCTTCTCCCGGGCCTCCAGGCGGAGGCCCTGAATGGCGGCGTAGTCCAGATCCGGAGGCAGCGGATGGCTCTCCAGCCGGTCCATCTCCGCCACCTGCCGGAGCTGCCGGTCGATGTAGCCCTGGTATTTGACCGCGATCTCCACCTGCTCCGTCACCGCCCGGTCCAGGGCGGGGCGGGCCGGGTCGAAGGGGGCCAGGTCGTCATAGCTCACCCTGGGCCTCCGCAGCAGGTCGCTGAGGCGGGCGCCGTCGGGACAGGGGGACTCGCCCCGTTGGGCCAGCAGCTCGTCCAGGCCGGGGGACGGCGGGGCGCCGGTGTGGTCCAGGCGGCCGATCTCCCGGTCCACGGCGGCGTACTTCGCCTCCACCTCCGCCAGCCGCTCCCGGCTCACCAGGCCCACCCGACAGCCGTAGGCGGTGAGCCGCCGGTCCGCGTTGTCCTGGCGGTGGATCAGCCGGTACTCCGTGCGGGAGGTCATCATCCGGTACGGCTCGTCGGCGCCCTTGGTCACCAGGTCGTCGATGAGCACGCCGATGTAGCCGTCCCCCCGGCTCAGGATCAGGGGCGGCTCCTCCTTCAGCTTCAGCGCCGCGTTCACCCCGGCCACCAGGCCCTGAGCGGCGGCCTCCTCGTAGCCGGAGGAGCCGTTGAACTGCCCCGCCCCGTAGAGGCCGGGGACCTTTTTGCACTCTAAGGTAGGCAGCAGCTCGGTGGGGTCCAGGCAGTCATACTCGATGGCATAGGCGGGGCGGGTCATGTCCGCGCGCTCCAGGCCGGGGATGGTGCGCAGCATGGCCAGCTGCACCTCCTCCGGCAGAGAGGACGACAGGCCCTGGATATACAGCTCCTCCGTATTCAGCCCCATGGGTTCGATAAACAACTGGTGCCGGGGCTTGTCCGGGAAGCGGACGATCTTCGTCTCGATGGACGGGCAGTACCGGGGGCCTATACCCTCGATGGTGCCGTCGTACAGGGGGGAACGGTCCAGATTGTCCCGGATGATCCTGTGGGTGGCCTCGGTGGTGTAGGTGAGGTAGCACACCGCCCGGTTTTCCGGGGGCTGCTTCGTGGAGAAGGAGAAGGGCACGGGCACGTCGTCCCCCTCCTGCCGCTCCATTTGGGAGAAGTCCACGCTCCGGCGGTTCACCCTGGGGGGCGTCCCCGTCTTGAAGCGGCGGAGGGACAGGCCCAGGGCTTTGAGGCAGCCGGTCAGCGGCAATGCCGCGGCCATGCCGTCCGGGCCGGAGGACCGGGTCACGTCGCCCACGATGGTCCGCCCGCCCAGGTAGGTGCCGGAGGCGACGACGGCGGCCCGTACCCGGTAGGCGGCCCCGGTGGCGGTGCGGACGGCGGACACCGCGCCCGTATCGTCGGTGAGGATGGCGGTGACCTCGGCCTGCTTGACCCACAGGTTTTCCTGCAGCTCCAGGGTGTGCTTCATGACCTCCTGATAGCGGCGGCGGTCCGCCTGGGCCCGGAGGGACCACACCGCGGGACCCTTGCCCCGGTTCAGCATCCGGTACTGGATGCAGGCGGCGTCCGCCGCCTTGCCCATCTCGCCGCCCAGGGCGTCCACCTCCCGGACCAGATGGCCCTTGCCGGTGCCCCCGATGGCGGGGTTGCAGGGCATATTGCCCACCGCGTCCAGGTTGATGGTGAAGCACACCGTTTTCATGCCCATCCGGGCGGCGGCCAGCGCGGCCTCGATGCCCGCGTGACCTGCGCCGATGACGGCGATATCAAATTTTCCGGCGAAAAAGTCCATAACGGCTCCTTATGATCTTCTCAGGGTCTGCCGCGACGCGCCCTATGAAGCGGGATCCGCCCGCCGCAGCTCCAGCACGGCCAGCTCGGGCCGGTCGAACAGGCGGAAGCCGGGGACGGGGACGGTGTTGTTGCCCAGGCCCCGGGAGACGAACAGGGTGCTGTCCCCCAGCGTATACACCCCGGAGGTCCAGGTGGGGAAAAGGCGGCGGTCGGCGCCGAGCAGGCCGTCGGTGAAGGGCAGGCGGATGATGCCGCCGTGGCCGTGGCCGGACAGCACCAGGTCATAGCCCGCCGCCGCGTACTGGTCGAAGCGGTCGTTGCGGTGGGCCAGCAAAACGGTACACAGGCCGGGGGCGTCCCGCTGGATCTCCCCGTACAGCGCCTCCGGCGTCTTCTGGTCGGCGTAGCCGTTGGGATCGTCCACCCCGGCCAGCGCCAGCCGGCCGCCGCCCCGCTCCAGCGTCACATACTGGTTGGACAGCACGGTGACGCCGCACTGGGACAGCAGGTTTTTCAGCGTTTTTACCGTCCCCGTGCCCAGCGCCCATTCGTGGTTGCCGGTGACATAATAGGTGGGGGCGATGGCCGCCAGCCCCTCCGCCAGGGCGGGGACCATGGAAAGCTGCCCCTCCTGGTCGATGAGGTCGCCGGTGACGACGATGAGCTCCGGCTGCCGCTCCGCCACCAGAGCCAGCAGCCTGGCGCTGTCCTCCCCGTACTCGTGGCCGTGGAGGTCGGACAGGTGGACGACGCGGAGGCCGTCGAAGCCCTCCGGCAGGCCGTGGACGGGGACAGAGGTCTCGGTGACCTGGACGCCCCATAGCTGCCAGTTGAGCCAGAGGGCCAGGGCCGCGGCCAGCGCCAAAAACGCCGCCACCCAGCGCAGGGGATGACGGCGCTTGCGGGGACGGAGCTCAGTCGTCCCCATGGTCGATATAATAGGGGCGCATCAGGCTCTTCTGCTGGGTGGAGTCCTTCTGCCGGTCGGACCGGAGAGGGGGCTCCATCGGGCGGGGCCGGTCGTCCGGGCGGCGCCGCCGCTTGCCGGACAGAGACGGGGGCAGCACCGACGCGGTTTGGGCGGCGCTCCGCTGATCCTGGCGGGGGCGCTGACCGCGGGCCGCGGCCTGGGGCTGCTTCCGCCGGGCGGCGGGCTGCTCCGGGCGCTTCCGGCTCTGACGGGCCGCGGGCTTTTGGCTCCGGCGCTCCGCCGGCGCCGGTCTGCCCGCCGCCGGGGCCGCGGAACGCCGGGGGGCCAGCAGGCGGGCGGTGGCGTCCATGATCACGTCTGAAGCCAGGGGATCTGGCTTGACAAAGTCCGTGTCGGGCATGGCGGGCTGGGCGGGCATGGTGTCCCGCAGCTTGCCGCGGCGGGTGGCCGGCCCGGGGGCCCGCCCCCCGCGGGGGGCGGACTGCTCCGACGCCGCCGGGGCCTCCCGGCGGGCCGGTTTGACGGGGGCCGCCTTTTTCGGCTGGGCCGCCGCCTGAGCCGGCTGTCCGGCCTGGGCCGGTCGTTTGGCCTGGGCCTGCTTTTTCGGCTGGGGGGCGGGCTGAGGCTCCGGAACGGGCTGGGGCCTGCTGTCCGCCGTCCGGCGGACCTTGCGCTCCCGGGCGGCGGCGCGGGCCTCCGCGTCCTCCGCGTTGATGGGCCGGCCGTGCTTGTCCTTTTGGGGCGGGTCGAAATTGGTCATGGGGAAGGGGTGGTCCTCCACCACCGGGATGGGCTTGCCCAGCAGCTTTTCAATGGCCTTCAGCTCGTCCTTCTCATCGAACTGGCAGAAGGAGATGGCCGTCCCCCCGTGGCCCGCCCGGCCGGTGCGGCCGATGCGGTGGACGTAGGTCTCGGGCA
>CAZUWQ010000057.1:0-6174 GCA_964624195.1 uncultured Oscillospiraceae bacterium
ATTCAGTTGAACCAGCCGCCGGACCGGCGGCCGTCGATGACGGTCTGCATGGCGGACAGCATCTGGGCGGCCTCGGCCCGGGTGAGGGGGTCGGAAAAGCCGCTGCGGGTGGACAGCACGGAGACGGCGGTCATGTTGGCGGCGGACTGGACGGCCCAGGCGGGCACGGAGGAGTCCACCTCGCCGGCCATGGTCTGGAGCGCCACGTCGCCGGTGTTCAGCAGGCGGTCGATGATGACCACCGCCTCCGCCCGGGTGACGTCGGCGCCGGTGTTGAACACGACCTGGCCCTGCTCGTTGCGGCTGCCGAGAACGGTGCCGTTGAGCAGGGCGGCGGACACATAGCCCTTGGCCCAGGCGGGAATGCCCGCGTCGTCATAGAAGCCGGTGAGGGTGATGTTCTCCAGGGGTTCCACGCCGGCCACCTTCATGGCCAGGGCCAGGAATTCCTCCCGGGTAAAGGCGTCGCCGGGATCGAAGCAGTACACGCCGCCCACCTGCCGGCCCACATAGACGCCGGACTCCGCCAGGCGCAGGGCGTCGTAATGGGCGGCCTCGCCCACCATGTCGGAATAGGTGACCTTGGTGGACTGCTTCTCAATGGTGATCTTCACCGTGGCGGGCTCGGAGGTATTGCCCTGACTGTCCACGGCCACATAGGTGAAGGAGTCCTTGCCCTTCTTGCCCTCGTAGGGGGTGTACCAGAAGACGGCGGGGTCGTTTTCATCCAGCGTCACCTGGCCCCGGGCGGGGCTGTCCACCACCTGGAAGGTGACCGGGTCGTTCTCCGGGTCCACCGCGGCGAAGCGGCTGGTGATGGCCACGCCCTTATAGGTGGAGAGGGTGAGATCCTCGGCGATGGGCGGGGCGTTGGCGGGATCGGCGGTGTTGGCGCCGGTGAGAGCCACGGCGGATACGGGAAGGAGCATAGCCCCTGCCAGCAGCAGCGACAGGAGCGCGGTGCGATATTTCACGGGGAAAGCCTCCTTTTTATATGGTAGGGATAGCTTGCGCCCGGGAATAGAAAATTATGCAGTGAGACGGGGCGGAAAGAGGGGCGGAAATCATGCGATTCGACGATTGACAAACCGCCGTTCGCGATTTAAGATTTTGGGCGCCGGGGGGAAAGCCCCGGACGATTCTCCTTGGATGGAAGGCAAATACTTATGACTCTTTTGATCTCTGTGGCGGTGACTCTGCTGGCCGGCCTGCTCATGACCCGGCTGGTGGGCCGGTTCCGCCTGCCCGACGTAACGGCGTATCTGATCGTAGGCGTCCTGCTGGGGCCCTGTGTCCTGGGCCGCCTGGGGATACCGGGGCTGGGCTTCAACACCTTTGAACAGGTGGAGACGCTTCAGCCCATCTCCGATGTGGCCCTGGGCTTTATCGCCTTCGCCATTGGCAGTGAGTTTCGGGTGAAGCAGCTGCGGGCCACCGGGTCGGCGGCGGTGATCATCGGCGTCATCCAGGCTGTGGCTGCCACGGCGCTGGTGGACGTGACCCTGCTGATACTGCACCTGTTCCTGGGCGATAAGCTGCCGGTGCCCGCCGCCATCGTGCTGGGGGCCGTGGCCGCGGCCACGGCGCCGGCGGCCACGCTGATGGTGGTCCGCCAGTACAAGGCCAAGGGCCCGGTGACGGACATCCTGCTGCCTGTGGTGGCGCTGGACGACGCGGTAGGCCTGGTCATCTTCGCCATCTCCTTCGGGGCGGCCCAGGCTATGATGTCCGGCGCCGCGGGCCTGGCGGAGATCTTTGTGGCGCCCCTGGTGGAGATCGTATTGTCCATCGTCATGGGCGGGGCGCTGGGCTGGTGCCTGTCCGCGGCGGAGGGGTGGTTCCGGTCCAACCGGAACCGGGTGGCGCTGATCACCGGGTTCATCATCCTCACGGTGGCCCTGTCCATGGCGAAATTCACGGTCGGAGGCGTGGAGATCGGGTTTTCCTCGCTGCTGTCCTGCATGATGCTGGGCGCGGTGTTCTGCAACGTGAACGGCCGGTCCGAGGACCTGATGGACCGGGCGGACAAGTGGTCGGCGCCGCTGCTGACGCTGTTCTTCTGCCTCAGCGGCGCGGAGCTGGACCTGACCGTGTTTGCCGACGCCGCGATCGTGGGCGTCGGCGTGGCGTACATCCTGGCCCGGTCCGTGGGCAAATATGTCGGCGCCGGCTTCAGCAGCCGCCTGGCCCATCAGCCGCCCCAGGTGCGGAAGTACCTGGGCATTACCCTGCTGCCCCAGGCAGGCGTGGCGCTGGGGATGTCCGCCCAGGCGGGGGAGGCGATGGGCTCCACGGGCGCCTTGATCCGCAATGTGGTGCTGTTTGGCGTGCTCATCTATGAGCTGATCGGACCCAGCCTGACGAAGATGGCCCTCACCGCGGCGGGCGATATCAAGCCAAAGGAGGAGAAGACCGTCCGGGCAAAGGGATAACAAGCGAACGCCCACCCCGCGAGGCCGGCAGATCGGCGCGGCGGGGTAGGCGTTGTTTTTTGCGGGATGCTTTGACGGGCGCTCCATCGGTCAGAGCTCGCTCCGGTCCTTGAGCCAGCTGGGCAGGGGGCGCATTTTGATGCCGGAGACGATGCCCATGGCGATGAAAAGGGTGAGGGTGGAGGACCCGCCGTAGCTGATAAAGGGCAGGGTGAGGCCGATGACAGGGGTGACGTACAGGCACATACCCACGTTGAGCACGGTCTGCACCATGAGCATACCGGCGAAGCCCATGGCGATATAGGCGGACATGTGGCTCTTGGCCCGCCGGGACACCCAAACGCACCGGACGATGACGGCCAGCAGGAGCAGCAGCACCAGGCAGCACCCCACCAGGCCGAACTCCTCGCCGCAGACGGAGAAGATAAAGTCGGTGTGCCGGGCGGGGAGACTGCTGGACAGCAGGGACTGGGTCTGCTTGCCCTGGAGATAGCCCATGCCGGTGAGCCGGCCGGAGCCGATGGCCATGAGGGAGCGGCTCTGGTGCCAGCCCACGCCGGAGGGGTCCAGACTGTGGTCCAGCACCACGCGGAAGCGCATGATCCGGTAGTCGGTCCAGTATTTGGTGCGGGGGAGGATCAGGTTCCACAGCAGGAGGACCGCCGCCAGCCCGCCGCCCCCCACCAGGAGGAACCATCGCTTCTTTACGCCCCCCACCCAGGCCATCACCACAAAGATGGACAGGTAGACCAGCACCATGCCGTAGTCGCCGGACAGCACCGCCAGCAGGCCGGCGAAAACGCAGGTGAGCAGCACATATTTCACCAGGGCGCTGAAGCGGCTGATGCCCAGGGGCCGTTCCTTGTTCATCAGCCAGGCCAGCACCACCACAAAAGCAAGCTTGGCGATCTCGCCGGGCTGAAAGCCCACGGAGAAGCCGGGCAGATAGACCCAGCTGCGGTTGCCGGTGCCGTCGTCGTGGCCGAAGGGCTTGATGAGCAGGATGACGCAGACGCCCAGCAGGAGGAACACCCACCACCACTTTTCCATGAGGAACTCGATGTCCACAAAGGTGATGATGATATAGGCCGCCACGCCCAGACAGATGAACACGGCCTGCTTTTTGACCAGGCTGTGGAGGTCCGGGTCGTAGCGGGTGGCGCTGTAGATGAGGACCAGCCCCACCGCGCTGGCCAGCAGGCAGAGGACCAGCAGGAGGACGTCGCCCTTTTTGAAAAATTCCCTGAGACCTTGTATGGGATGCAACAGGCGCCCTCCTTTCCCGTTTTAAAATCGTGTTATAAGTATAGCACATCGCCGCCAAATGTGCTATACTGTTTTAAAAGAGTTTGCGATCGCCTGGGGCGGTCCGGAAAGGGAAGACCTGTATGGAGTATGTGACCCACAGCCCGGAGGAGACCCGCGCTCTGGGCGGGCGGCTGGCAAACGCCCTGCGGGGCGGCGAGGTGGTGGCCTTCACCGGAGACCTGGGGGCGGGCAAGACCGCCTTTGTGTCCGGTATGGCGGAGGCCCTGGGGGTGGAGGACCGGGTGACCAGCCCCACCTTTACCATCGTCAACGAGTACGAGGGGGGACGGCTGCCGCTGTTCCACTTTGATATGTACCGGCTGGGCAGCGCGGACGAGCTGTTCCACATCGGTTGGGAGGACTATTTGGCCCGGAACGGGGTGTGCGCCGTGGAGTGGAGCGAAAACGTGGCGGAGGCCATCGAGCCGGACGCCATCCGCGTGTCCATCCGCCGGGGCGTGGAGGACGACAGCCGCGTCATCGTCATCGAGGGGGTGGAGCTGTGAAGATCCTGGCGCTGGAGAGCTCGGCGGTCACCGCTTCCGCGGCGGTGACGGAGGACGAGGCGCTGCTGGCCCAGTCCTTTCAGAACAGCGGCCTGACCCACTCCGCCACCCTGATGCCCATGGTGGCGGACCTTTTGAAAAACACCGGCCTGACGCTGAAGGAGATGGATGTGATCGCGGTGGCGGCCGGGCCCGGCTCCTTCACCGGGGTGCGCATCGGCGTGGCGGCGGCCAAGGGGCTGGCCTGGCCGGAGGACAAGCCCTGCGCCCCCTGCTCCACCCTGGAGTCCATGGCCTGGCAGTGTGCCCATATGGACGGGGAGATCTGCGCGGTGATGGACGCCCGGAGAAACCAGGTGTACAACGCCCGCTTTCTGGCGGAAAAGGGCGGGCTGACCCGGCTGACGGAGGACCGGGCCATCGGGCTGGACGAGCTGGCGGACGAGATAAAAGATCCGGGAAAACCGCAAATTCTGGTTGGAGACGGCGCGCGCCTGTGCTATAATGTCTTTGAGGCCAGGGGCATCCCGGCTGCGCCGGCGCCGCCCCATCTGCTGTATCAGACGGCGTGGGGCGTGGCCCGGGCCGCGCTGCGGCTGGCCCGGACGGGCGGGCTGGTGCCCGCGGGGCAGCTGGCGCCCCAATACCACCGCCTGAGCCAGGCGGAGCGCGAGCGTTTGGAGCGTACACGGGGCTGAGCCCCGGCAGTATAATACCAATGAAAAAGGGGTCGGATAACCATGGAAAAGGTACACATTTTGGATCATCCTCTGCTGCAGCACAAGCTTTCCATTCTCCGGGACAAGCGCACCGGAGTGAAGGAGTTCCGGGAGATCGTCTCGGAGATCGCCGCGCTGGAGTGCTATGAGGCCACCCGGGATCTGCCCCTGAAGGACGTGGAGATCGAGACCCCCGTGGCGAAGGGCACCTTTCGGGCGCTGGCGGGCAAGAAGCTGGCTATCGTGCCCATCCTCCGGGCCGGCCTCGGGATGGTGGACGGCATTCTGAACCTGATCCCCTCCGCCAAGGTGGGCCACATCGGTCTGTACCGGGACCCGGAGACCCACGCGCCGGTGGAATACTACTGCAAGATGCCCGCCGACATCGCTGAGCGGGACGTGATCGTGCTGGACCCCATGCTGGCCACCGGCGGCTCCGCGTCCGCGGCCATCACCTTCCTGAAGGGGTACGGCTGCAAGCACATCAAGCTGATGAACATCCTGGCCGCCCCCGAGGGGATCGCCTGCATCCAGCGGGACCACCCCGATGTGGACATCTATGTGTCGGCGGTGGACGAAAAGCTCAATGAGAACGCCTACATTGTCCCCGGCCTGGGGGACGCCGGCGACCGCATTTTCGGGACAAAATAAGGACGGAAAGGGTGAGCTGTCATGAAATGCCCCTATTGCGCCTATCTGGAGAGTAAGGTGGTGGATTCCCGCCCGGCGGAGGAGGGGAGCAGCATCCGCCGGCGCCGGGAGTGCCTGAAGTGCCACAAGCGGTTTACCACCTATGAGACGGTGGAGAGCCTGCCCCTGGTGGTCATCAAGCGGGACGGCAGCCGGCAGGCCTTCGACAAGAGTAAGCTGCTGGGCAGTATGCTGAAGGCCTGCGAGAAGCGGTCGGTGCCCATGGCGACCCTGGAGCAGCTGGCCGACGAGATCGAGCAGTCCCTGCAAAACGAGATGGAGCGGGAGATCCCCAGCACCGAGATCGGAGAGCTGGTCATGGAGCGGCTCAAAAACGTGGACGAGGTGTCCTATGTCCGCTTCGCCTCCGTCTACCGCCAGTTCAAGGACATCAGCACCTTTATGGCGGAGCTGAACAAGCTGCTGCAGGAGAAGTAGAGGCGGAGGGCTTCGGGAGCCCCCGAAACGGCCGGCCCCTTGCCGGTTCAGAACGAGAAATCAGGCGGCTGTTTCCCATTG
>CAZUWQ010000058.1:0-5895 GCA_964624195.1 uncultured Oscillospiraceae bacterium
GCAACTGGCCCGGCGTGACGGTGGAGAAAAAGGAGGGGCTGGCCCAGGTGGACGGGCGGGATGTGACCATCGTGGACCTGCCCGGAATCTATTCTCTGTCTCCCTACTCCATGGAGGAGATCGTGGCCCGGAATTTTGTGGTGGGGGAGCACCCGGACGCCATCATCAACATCGTGGACGCCACCAATATCGAGCGGAACCTGTACCTGACCGCCCAGCTGCTGGAGCTGGAGCGGCCCATGGTCATCGCGCTGAATTTCATGGACGAGGTGGAGAAGCGGGGAGACAGGCTGGACGCGGCCCGCATCTCCCATGCTCTGGGCGTGCCGGTGATCCCCATCACCGCCCGGACAGGCAAAAATGTGCAGAAGCTGCTGGAGGAGGCCCACCACCAGATGCACACCGGCTTCACCGTGGAGCCGGACGATCTGTATGACGATTTTACCCACCGCATCCACCACGAGGTGGACGAGCTGATCCACGACCGGGCTTACGCGGCGGGCATCCCCGCCCACTGGGCGTCCATCAAGCTCATCGAGGGGGACCCGCTGGTAGAGGAGGCCCTGGGGCTGGACGAGGAGGCCAAGTGGAAGGTGGACAGCATCGCCCGGCGGTACGAGCAGGCCTATCCCCTGGGGGACCGGGAGACGCTGATCGCGGACACCCGGTACCGCTTCATCCAGCGGGTGGTGAAGGTGAGTGTGCAGCGGGGACAGCCCCTGGGCACGCTGACCCTGTCGGACAGGATCGACGCCATCGTCACCCACAAGGTGCTGGCTGTGCCGGTATTCCTGCTGCTGATGCTGCTGATGTTTACCATTACCTTCGGGCCCGGTCAGGCGCTGGCGGACGGGGTGGACTGGTTTTTCAACGACTGGCTGGCTGCCCGGCTGCTGTGGGCGCTGGAGCGGGCGGAGGTGGCGCCCTGGGTGATCTCGCTGCTGGTGGACGGGGTGCTGGGGGGCGTGGGCGGTGTGCTCACCTTTCTGCCCCAGATCGCCATCCTGTTCCTGTTTCTGTCCCTGCTGGAGGATTCCGGCTATATGGCCCGGGCGGCCTTCATCATGGACCGGCTGCTGCGCCGGTTCGGGCTCAGCGGTAAGGCGTTTATCCCCATGCTCATGGGCTTTGGCTGCACGGTGCCCGCTATCATGGGCGCCCGCACCATGGAAAATGAAAAGGACCGCCGCATGACCATCATGCTGGTGCCCTTTATGTCCTGCTCCGCCCGCCTGCCGGTGTATGGGCTGCTCACCGCGGCGTTTTTTCCTAAGCACGCGGGGCTGGTGATCTTTTCGCTGTACATCGTGGGGCTGCTGTGCGCCATTTTGTCCGGCATTTTGCTCCGCAAGACCATGTTCAAGGGGGAGCCGGCGGCCTTTGTGCTGGAGCTGCCCCCCTACCGTATGCCCACCGCCCGCAACTGCCTGATGCATGTGTGGGAGCGGGTGCGGGGCTTCCTGGTGAAGGCGGGCACGCTGATCTTGGCTATGAGCGTGGTGCTGTGGTTTCTCCAGAGCTTCGGCGTCTCCTCCGCCGGCATCCATATGGTGGACGACGCCGCTCAGTCGATCCTGGGGGCGATAGGCTCCTTTATCGCGCCGATCTTCGCCCCCCTGGGCTTTGGGGCGTGGCAGGCGGCGGTGGCGCTGCTGGCGGGGCTGGTGGCCAAGGAGGCGGTGGTGTCCTCCCTGTGCCTGCTGTACGGGGTGTCCACCCTGGATACCGGGGCCACCGTGGCGGCGGCCCTGTCCGGCACCTTCGCAAGCCCCGCGGCGGTCTATGCCTTTTTGGTATTCATCCTGCTGTATGTGCCCTGCGTGGCGGCGGTGGCTACCCTGTATCGGGAGATGAACAGTCTGAAATGGACGTTCCGCTCCATCGTGTGGCAGCTGGGGGCGGCGTGGCTGGTGTCCTTCCTGGTGTTCCAGGTGGGCTCCCTGCTGTTTTGAGGGGCTGATATGAAATACTTGATCTACGCGCTGGTCATCGCCCTGACGATCTGGGCGGTGTGGTATCTGGCCCGGACGATCCGCCGCCAGGTAAAGGGCGGCTGCGATCACTGCGCGGGGGACTGCGCCCGATGTGGAAAGAAGAGACGCGGGCCGGAAAGCTGAGGAGGGAGAAGTCGATATGGAGGAGCTGCGGACGCTCTCGCCCCATGTGGGGCTGACGGAGGACGGGCGGAAGGTGCGGATACTGGACCAGTCCCAACTGCCCAACCGGGAGGTCTGGCTGGAGCTGAGCGGGCTGGAGGAGATGACGGAGGCCATCGTCGCCCTGCGGGTGCGGGGAGCGCCGTGCATCGGGATCTTCGCGGGCTATGGGGTGTATGTACTGGCCCGGGGCCTGCTGGCGGAGCACCGGCAGGGCAGGGCGCTGCTGGCGGCGCTGGAGCCGTTGGCGGAGCAGCTGGCCCAGGCCCGGCCCACGGCGGTCAATCTGCGGTGGGCGGTGGAGCGGATGATGAAGCTGGCCCGGTCCCTGTCCGGCGGGGACGGGGCGGCGCTGGTGGACGCCCTGGGCCGGGAGTGCCGGGCCATCCACGAGGAGGACATTGCCATGTGCCGGGCCATCGCGGAGCACGGCCTGTCCCTGGTGAAGGACGGGGACGGGGTGCTCACCCACTGCAACGCCGGCCCGCTGGCCACCTCCCGGTACGGCACCGCTCTGGGGCCCATCCTGCTGGGACAGGAGCGGGGCGTGAAGCTGAGGGTGTTTGCCGACGAGACCCGGCCCCTGCTCCAGGGGGCGCGGCTCACCGCCTACGAGCTGCACCGGGCGGGGGTGGACGTGACCCTGATCTGTGACAATATGGCGTCCATGGTGATGAAAAACGGGTGGGTGCAGGCCTGCTTTGTGGGCTGCGACCGGGTGGCGGCCAATGGAGACGCCGCCAACAAGATCGGCACCAGCGGCGTGGCGATCCTGGCAAAGCACTACGGCGTCCCCTTCTATGTGCTGGGGCCCACCTCGACCATCGACCTGAGCTGCCCCACCGGGGCGGACATCCCTATCGAGCTGCGGGACCCGGAGGAGATAAGGAGCCTGTGGTATCGGGAGCCCATGACCCCCCAGGGGGTGAAGTGCTACAACCCGGCCTTTGACGTGACGGACCACAGCCTGATCGCGGGCATCGTCACGGAGAAGGGCGTGTGCCGCCCGCCCTATGACAGGAGCCTGGCCGCCCTGTTTCAGAAGGGCGGACGATGAGGGACGAAGGACCGCGGGCGTTCTGCCGCGCGCCCGCGGCATCGCCCGACGGCGGCCCGCCCTCCGCCCGGAGGGAAGGACGCCGGGGCGGGGAGACCATACCGCCGAAGTATAAAAAATCGGCCCTGGGGCGCCGCCCCAGAGCCGATTTTTTGTTGCGCGCTTATCCTTCCTTAAGGGAGTCCAGCAGGGCGTCTGCCAGAGCGTCCAGTTCTCCGGCCTTGTCAGGCTTGAGGGAGGAGGCCAGAGACAGCCGCTCGTTGAGGATGGTCATGTTCTTCAGTTCCTCGTCGATGAATTTGTACATCAGATCGCCGGATTTGCAGGCCCAGGAGCCGTTTTCGATGAGCGCGAAAGTGCGGTTTTGCAGATTCAGCGCCTTCATGTCCATGAGGAAGTTGTGCATCACCGGGTAGATGCCCAGATTGTAGGTGACCGAGGCCAGCACGATGTGGCTGTACTTCCATGCCTCGGAGATCAGGTAGGACACATTGGTGTTGGACACATCGTACACCGCCACGTTGGTCATGCCCTTCTCGCACAGCCTGGCGGCCAGGGCCTGGGCCGCGGCCTCGGTGTTGCCGTACATGGAGGCGTAGGCGATCATCACGCCCTTTACCTCCGGCTCATAGCGGCTCCACTTGTCATATTTGTCCACAAAGTACATCAGGTCCTTCCGCCACACGGGACCGTGGAGCGGGCAGATGAACTTGATCTGGTCCAGGATCCCCCCGGCCTTTTTCAGCAGGAGCTGGATGTGGGGCCCGTACTTGCCCACGATGTTGGTGAGGTAGCGGCGGGCCTCGTCGATCCAATCCCTGTCGAAGTCCACCTCGTCGGCAAACAGCTTGCCGTCCAGGGCGATGAAGGAGCCGAAGGCGTCGGCGGAGAAGAGCACGCCGTTGGTGGTGTCGAAGGTCACCATGGCCTCCGGCCAGTGGACCATGGGGGCGGCTATAAAGGTGACGGTGTGTCCGCCGAAGGTGTAGGTGTCCCCCTCCTTGACCTGGATCAGCTCGTGGCCGTCTATCTGGAAGCCAAACTGACGCATGAGCATGAAGGATTTCTCCGTGGAGATGATCTTCACCTTGGGCCAGCGCAGGAGGATCTCCTCAATGCTGGCGCCATGGTCCGGCTCCATATGGTCGATGACCAGATAGTCCAACGGGCGGCCGGCCAGCAGATGGTCCAGGTTCTCCAAAAGCTGGCGGCAGGCGGACCAGTCTACAGTGTCAAACAGAACGGTGGAGCTGTCCAGCAGCAGATAGGCGTTGTAGGAGACGCCGCGGGGAATGGGATGGATGTTTTCAAAGAGGTGGAGCCGATGGTCGTTGGCGCCTACCCAGTATAGATCCTTGGTCACTTCTCGCACGCAATACATGGTCGTTCCTCCTTCCTCGATTATGCCTCAATGAACTGGCCCTTGCCCTCGGCGCACTCGGGGCAGACCCAGTCCTCCGGCAGGTTTTCAAACAGGGTGCCGGGGGCAACGTCGGCGTCCTCGTCTCCCAGCTCCGGAATGTACTCATAGCCGCAGCCGCCGCACACATACCGCTTGCCGATGGGCTGGGGCTTGGGGGCGGGGGGCCGCTTCATTTTCACCATGGGCGGCGCGGGGAGCTTGTCGCCGGTGTCCAGGGCGGCGGTCAGCAGAGGCAGGACCTCGTTCACGTCACCCACGATGCCGTAATCGCAGTTTTTGAAGATGGGGGCGTTGCCGTTTTTATTGATAGCCACGATGGTAGAGGCGTCCTTGATGCCCTTCAGGTGCTGGGTGGCGCCGGAGATGCCGCAGGCGATATACAGGTTGCCGGTGAACTTCTGCCCGGACATACCTACATAGCGGTTCAGGGGGACGTATTTCAGCGTCTCGGCCACCGGGCGGGAGGAGCCGATGGCGGCGCCTGCGGCCTTTGCCAGGGCCTCGATAAGCTTCATGTTCTTCTTGTCCCCGATGCCCTTGCCGGCGGATACCACCCGCTCCGCCTGGGAGATGGGGGTGTCGGCGGGGATGCCCACGGTGAAGTCGTACCCATCTTTTTTCAGGGCATCCACCAGGGCGGTCACGCTCTCCTGGGCGTTGCCCTTATAGATCTGGCGCTTGCGCACGCCGGTGATGGGAGCCGGCTTCTTGGGGGCGGACTTGGAGCCGCCGGCGCTCTTGGGAGGCTTGCCCATCAGGGCCGAGGAGATGACCACGCGCTGGATCTCGTTGGTGCCCTCATAGATGGTGGTGATCTTGGCGTCCCGGTACATCCGCTCTACATCCATGCCCTTGAGGAAGCCGGTGCCGCCGAAGATCTGCACCGCGTCGTTGGTGACCTCCAGGGCGATGTCGGAGGCATACATCTTGGCCATAGCCGCTTCGCTGGAGTAGGGCGCGTGGGCCTCCTTCAGCTCGGCGGCGGAGTAGACCAGCATCCGGGCGCAGCGCAGCTTGGTGGCCATATCCGCCAGCTTGAAGGAGATCGCCTGCTGGAAGCCGATAGGCTTGCCGAACTGGACCCGCTCCTTGGCGTACTCCAGAGCGGCCTCGAAAGCGCCTTGGGCAATGCCCAGGGCCTGAGACGCGATGCCGATCCGCCCGCCGTCCAGCGTCGCCATGGCGATCTTGAAGCCCTGGCCTTCTTTGCCCAGCAGATTCTCCTTGGGGACCTTTACATCGTTGAAGATGAGCTCACA
>CAZUWQ010000059.1:0-5867 GCA_964624195.1 uncultured Oscillospiraceae bacterium
CAGTATGGGTATGGCGCGTACCGCTATTATTACGATAGCGGCTGTTTGTCATGTCCGTAAGGCGCGCCGGGGGACCGCGGCTGCCGGAGGGCGGCCGCTTTTTTGTTGCGGACACGGCAGGGAGTATGGAAACAGACAAAGGAGAGAAAATGATATGGTCGTGATCATGAAGCCGAACTTTACCCAGGCGCAGCTGGAGGGCGCCATTCGGGCCATGGAGGCCGGCGGCGTGCGGGTGATGGTGTCCAGGGGCAGCGAGACCACCATCCTGGGCGCCGAGGGCGACGCCGGCGGGCTGGACCAGGAGCTGTTGAGCCAGCTGGCGGGCGTGGAGCGGGTCATGCGGGTGAGCGAGCCGTACAAAATGGCGAACCGCAAGTATCACCCCGACGACTCCGTGGTGAGCATCGGCCGGGGGGTGGAGATCGGCGGCAAAAAGCTGGCGGTGATCGCCGGCCCCTGCTCGGTGGAGAGCGAGAGCCAGCTGGTAGGGGTGGCAAGCTCGGTGAAGGCCCTGGGGGCGGCGGCCCTGCGGGGCGGGGCGTACAAGCCCCGCACGTCCCCCTACTCCTTCCAGGGCAAGGGGGAGGAGGGCATCCGGCTGCTGATGGAGGCCAGGGAGGTCACCGGCCTGCCGGTGGTGACGGAGCTGATGGGCCCCGACCAGCTGGGGATGTTCGTGGAGACGGTGGACGTGATCCAGATCGGCGCCCGGAATATGCAGAACTTCGACCTGCTGAAAAAGGTGGGCCGCGTCAACAAGCCCATCCTGCTGAAGCGGGGGATGTCGTCCACCATCGAGGAGTGGCTGATGAGCGCGGAGTATATCATGAGCGAGGGCAACCCCAACGTCATCCTGTGCGAGCGGGGCATCCGCACCTTCGAGACCTACACCCGCAACACCCTGGACCTGTCGGCGGTGCTGGCGGTGAAGCGGCTGAGCCACCTGCCGGTGGTGGTGGACCCGTCCCACGCCTGCGGGCAGGCGTGGATGGTGGAGCGCATGGCGATGGCGGCGGTGGCCGCCGGGGCGGACGGGCTGCTCATCGAGGTCCACAACGACCCGGCCCACGCCCTGTGCGACGGCGCCCAGTCGGTGACGCCGGAGCAGTTCGGCGGCATCATGGACAAGCTGCGGACGGTGGCCGCCTGCGTGGGCCGGACGATATAGAGGGGCGGGAGAGGATGAAAAAGATACTGGTGGTGGGCCTGGGCCTCATCGGCGGCTCCATGGCGATGGCGCTCCGGGGCTTTGAGGATTATGAGGTGGTGGGCGCGGTGCGCTCGCGGGCCACCTATGACAAGGCGGTGGCGATGGGCGCCGCCCGGCGGGTGACCTTTGACGCCGCCGCCGAGGTGCCGGACGCCGACGTGGTCATCCTGGCCCAGGACCCGGCGGGCATCGTCGGCTTCCTCCGGGAGCACCGGGCGGCGTTCAGGCCGGGGGCGCTGGTGATGGACGTGTGCGGCGTCAAGACGGCCATCATGGAGGCGGCCAGGTGCCTGCCGGACACGGTGGACTTCATCGGCTGCCACCCCATGGCGGGCAAGGAGGTGTCCGGCATCGACAACGCGGAGGCCACCCTGTTCCGCAACACCCACTTTATCATCACCCCCGGCCCCAACAGCACCCGGGAGCACCTGGACCTGCTGGAGCGGATGGCCGCCCACTGCCGGTTCCGGGACGTGGTGAACACCACCTGCGAGCGGCACGACCGGCTCATCGCCTATACCAGCCAGCTCATGCACGTCATCGCCGTGTCCGTGTGCGACAACGAGGATCTGTTCTCCTGCGTGGGCTTCGAGGGCGGCTCCTTCCGGGACTGTACCCGTGTGGCGGCGCTGGATGTGTCGCTGTGGACCCAGCTGTTCACCCTCAACGCGCCCGCCATCAGCCGGGTGGTGGCCCAGCTGGAGGAGCGGCTGCGGCTGTACCGGACGGCCATCGAGAACAACGACCGGGAGACGCTGTCCGCCATGCTGACCTCGGCGGCGGAGCGGAAAAAGCGGCTGGATCTGGAGCAGGCCCGGGGCGACGACGTGAAGCTGCCGGGATAACGCCCCGGAGTCGACAAACCTTTCGCGAATCTTCATTTGACGGCGGGGCCCGTCGGTGGTAAACTGGAGAAAAAGCCCGCTCCGGGCTTTGAAGGTGGTGCGCCGATGGAAAAGGGGCTGTTCAAAAAGATCCTGCTGCTGATCACCTACACGGTGGTGCTGGTGGCGATCATCGTGAAGCTCGACGCGATCGGGGGCCTGGCGGCCAGGATCGTGTCCGCCTTCAAGCCGCTGCTGATCGGCTTCGCCATCGCCTTTGTGCTTGACCGGCCCTGCAATTTTTTCGCCGGAGTGTACGCGAAATGGCTGCCGGACAAGGCGGCGAAGGCGGCCCGCCCGCTGGCGGTGGTCACCGCCTATGTGATCCTCACCGCCCTGATCGCGGCGCTGATCGCCCTGGTGGTGCCGGAGCTGGTCAGGAGCATCGAGGCCTTCATGGACAACCTGAGCGCCTACGGAGCCAACCTGCAGGACCTGCTTGACCTTGTGGCGGATAAGCTCGGCCTGGAGACCCTGGCGGGGCTGGACCTGTCCGGCGCCGTTGACTCCACCCTGGGCGAGCTGATGTCCGACGCGCTGGATCTGCTCACCAATACGCTGCCCCACCTGATCACCGTCACCAGCGTGGTGGTGTCCGGGGTGGTCACCGGGGTGCTGGCGCTGGTGTTCTCGGTGTATATGCTGTCCGGCGGGCCCAGGCTGGTGGCCCAGTGCCGCCGGCTGGCGGTGACCTATCTGCCCAAAAAGCTGGTGAAGCCCGTTCTGTCGGTGGCCCGGCTGACGGCGGACACCTTCACCCGGTATGTGTCCGGCCAGATCACCGAGGCGTTTATTCTGGGCTGCCTGTGCTTTGTGGGGATGTGCGTGTTCCGGTTCGATTACGCCCCGCTGATCTCCGTCATCATCGGCGTGTCCGCCCTGATCCCGGTGGCCGGCGCCTACATCGGCGCGATCGTGGCGGTGATCCTGCTGGTGATGATCGAGCCGATCCAGGCCCTGTGGTTCCTGGTCTTTCTGGTGGTCCTCCAGCAGGTGGAGACCAACTTCATCTATCCCCGCGTGGTGGGCGCCACCATGGGTCTGCCCGGCATTTGGGTGCTGGCGGCGGTGACGGTGGGCAGCAGTCTGCTGGGCTTTGCCGGATTGGTGGTGAGCGTGCCCGTCGCGGCGGTGCTGTACACCCTTTTGAAGCGGGACCTCAACGCCCGCGCCCCGGCCGCGGAGGAAAAGGAGGCGCCGGAGCCGGAAGAGCCGCCGGAGGAGAAGTAAACAATAAAACGCGGTACGGCAAGGGCTCTGCCCTTGCCGTGCATATTTTCGGGACAAACCTCATAGGATCTTGTAACGATCATATGAGGGGAGCTGGTTTTATGGCCTATGACGCCGGCGTGTCCGTACCGCACCATGTGGTGATCGAGGAGCGGCGCGGCCTGACTGTGTCCGGGGTGGAGGACGTGGAGCGGTTTGACGAGAACAGCATCGTCCTGTCCACCTCCAAGGGGATCATGACGGTGACGGGGGAGGAGCTGCGCATTGAAAAGCTGTCCCTGGACGGGGGCGACCTGAAGGTGGAGGGCAGCATCGACGCGGTGAGCTATGAGGAGGACGGGCCGGAGGACCGGAGAGGCTTTTTTGCCCGCCTGCTGCGCTGACCGATGGGGGTAGACATCCGGGCGCAGGCGGTGGTGCTGGCCCAGGGATTCCTGCTGGGGGCTGGGCTGGGACTGGTCTATGACGTGCTGCGCGCTGTCCGCCTCCGGCTGAGGCGCGGATGGGCGGCCTTTCTTCTGGACCTGCTGTTCTGGCTGGGAGCTACGGCGGCGCTGTTCCTGCTGTCCGTCTTCCAGGGCGGGGGCCGGGTGCGGCTGTACCACGGGGCGGCCATCCTGCTGGGGGGCGGCGGCTACTTCCTCACCGTGAGCCGGGGCGTGCGGGCGGCGCTGTGGCGGCTGACGGGCCTGCTGGCGGCATTCTGGCGGTTTTTGACCCGTCCCGTCCGCCGGTCCGGGCGGCAGGTAAAAAAAGTTTTAAAAAATCAAAAAAAACTCTTTCAAAATTGGGCGGATTGGTATAAAATAAATATACTGAGTTATTATGCGAAGAATACCGGGGGAGGTGAGGGCGGCGATGAAGGTCAAGCGCGCGGGCCTGTGGACCAAGCTGCTGGTGCTGGTGCTGCTGGTGGCGACGGTGACGGGGCTGCTGTCCATGCGGGCGCAGCTGCGGGAGGCGCAGGCGCAGCGGGACGAGCTGAGTCAGCAGGTGCAGGAGCAGCTGGAGGTCAACGCGGCCCTGGCCGAAGACGTCGCCAACAGCGGCGACCCCGAGTATCTGGAAAACATCGCGAGGAGCCGGCTGGGTCTGCTGGAGCCGGGAGAGATCAAGTTCGTTGACACGTCCGACTGAGAAGCGCTTGCCATCGCGTTTCCGGGCGGAATGTGACGAAAATAGCAATGGGAGAGGGAAAAAGAGTATCTATGGGGTTTGAAGTAGGCTCGATTTTGGAGGGAAAGGTGACAGGGATCACCAAATTTGGCGCCTTCGTTTCGCTGCCGGGGAACCGTTCCGGCCTGGTACATATTTCGGAGATCGCCTATTCGTATGTCAACGACGTCCACGACCACCTGACGGAGGGGCAGACGGTGAAGGTCAAGGTCATCGGCATTGATGAGAGCAACCGGATCAATCTGTCCATCAAGCAGACCGCGCCTCCGCCGCCCAGGCCGGAGCGCCGGTCCCCGCCCCGCGCCGGCGGGCCGGGCGGGGGGGACCACCGTTCCCCCGGCCGCAGGTCGCAGCCCAGGGTGTTCCAGGGCGAACCCCAGCCCAAGGGCCCGGCCAGCTTTGAGGACCAGCTGAAGCAGTTTATGGCCAGTTCCGACAGCAAGCTGTCCGAGCTGCACATGACGGAGAAGCGGACCAGCCGCAGAGGCGGCCGCAAATAACACGTTGACCGGGCAGGCGCTGCGCCTGCCCGGTTTTTTGTCGGCGGGCATCGTATATGAGAACTTTTTGTGAAATCCGCGGAAAAGGTGTGGCGCGGGCGGGGAAAATGTGGTAAGCTCTTGATACGGGGACAGGCCGTTCCCCGACGCGCGCCCCGGTGGGGGCGAAAGGAGTGGAGCACATGAAGTTTACGTTCACGGAGAAGAAGGTCAGCCTGCCCAAGTCTCTGCGCGGTTACGCGGAGAAGAAGGTGGGCAAGCTGGAGCGCTACTTCAAGACGGAGCCGGAGGCCAACCTGGTCTTTTCCGTCGAGAGGGAACAGAACAAGGTGGAGCTGACCATCCGGGCCGGCAGCACGATCCTGCGGGTGTCGGAGAGCACCTCCGATATGTTTGCCTCGGTGGACGCGGCGGTGACCTCCATGGAGCGCCAGCTGCGCAAGCACAAGACCCGGCTGGAGAAGCGCCTGCGTCAGGACGCCTTTGTCCGGGCGGCGGAGGAGGACGAGCCGTCCACGCTGGTGCCCGACGAGGAGGAGCGGGAGTTTGAGGTGGTCCGCACCAAGCGGTTCAGCATCAAGCCCATGACGGTGGACGAGGCCATTTTGCAGATGGACCTGCTGGACCACACCTTTTTTGCCTTTAAGAACGAGGACAACGGCGCGTTTGCCGTGGTATATAAGCGGAACAACGGAGGCTACGGCCTCATTGAAGACGAAGATTGATCCGGCCTGAGCTGGAACGGGCGGCCACAGACTACCCCCGCGGGACGTGGGGGCGGCCTTTGGCCGCCCGATTTTTTTGGCTTTTGATTCGAAACGGAGGTTATTGTATGGGGAGCAGGACGGAGCGGACGGTGGCGGA
>CAZUWQ010000060.1:0-5784 GCA_964624195.1 uncultured Oscillospiraceae bacterium
TTGTGGACTGGCTCCCAAAGGTTGGCTATAACGCCTTTTTCCTGCAATTCAAAACTCCCTATGCCTTCCTGAAGCGCTGGTACCACCATGAGAGAAATCCGCTGTTGGCTCCGGAGCCCTTTACCCAGGCGGACGCGGAGCGGGCGATGGCGCGCATCGAGGCGGAGGTGAAGCGTCGGGGCCTGCTGCTCCATCAGGTGGGACACGGCTGGACAGGGGAGGTGCTGGGGTACGACGCCAAGGACTGGGACGCGGATCCCCGCCCCCTTCGGGAGGACCTGCGGGGAAGGGCCGCGCTGGTAAACGGAAGGCGGGCTCTCTTTCGGGGCGTCCCGGCCAACACGAACCTGTGCCTGTCCGATCCTGACGCGGTGGACGCCTTCGCCGCTCTGGTGGTAGACTACGCGAAAGCTGATCCCGCGGTAGACTATCTCCACGTCTGGCTGGCGGATGAATATAACAACGTCTGTGAATGCGGCGACTGCCGCCGCACGACCCCGTCTGACCAGTATGTGGCCCTTTTGAATGAGATCGACCGGCGGCTGACGGCGGAAGGGCTGGACACCCGTGTGGTATTCCTGCTGTACCAGGAGCTGCTGTGGCCGCCGCTGCGGGAGCGGCTGAACGATCCTGACCGCTTCGTGCTGATGTTCGCTCCTATCAGCCGCACCTTCGAGACCTCCTACGATCTGTCCGGTCCGGAAGCGGTCATCCCCCCTTATGAACGGAACCGGATCGTCCTGCCCACCGATCTGCGGGAAAACCTCGCTTTTCTGCGGAGCTGGCAGCGTCAGTTTCACGGGGAGAGCTTTATCTATGACTATCCGCTGGGCCGGGCCCATTATGGGGACTTCGGCTATGTACATATTGCCCGGACCATCGGCGGAGACATCAAGCAGCTGCGCCAAATGGGACTGGACGGCTATATCAGCTGTCAGGAGCTGCGGGCGGCGCTGCCCAATGCTCTGCCCAACTATGTGATGGGCCGCACCCTGTTTGACGAGGCGGCGGATACGGAGGCGCTGATCCAGGAATACTTCTCCGCCGCCTATGGGGAGAGCGCCGGGGACGTGCTGGACTACCTCAGCGACCTGTCCCGCTTGAGCAGCTGCGACTATATCAACGGCAAGGGCCCCCGGACAAACCCGGAGCTGGCCCGTCGGATGGAGGAGCTTATCCGGCGCGCCGAGCGCTTTTCCGTATCCCGGCTTCAGGGCGGGAGCGGCCTGTTCCGGAAGCTGCTTGGCTATCATCGGGAGTATGTTCTGGCGTTCGCCCGGGCTGTAAAGTCCCTGGCCGAGGGTGACGGGGACGGGAGCCGGTCCGGCTGGTCGGCGTTTCGGGAGTTGATCAGGCGGAATGAGCCGGAGTATCAGCCCTATTTGGATGTATACCGAGTGCTGGAGGTCACGTCGAAATATACGGGCTTTCCGCCGGTGGATGATGAGTGAGAGGAGACCGCTATGCGTCACGAATATTATTCTTATACCAAGGAGCAGCTGCTTGCCGCCACAAAGATCCCCATGTGTGTACTGGCGGACAAGCCCACAGTATTCCGGGCCATTGCCCGGGAAATGGCCGATGAGATCAAGGCGAAGGATCAGCGGGGCGAGACCACCGTGTTTATCTGCCCTGTGGGGCCGGTGGGCCAGTATCCCTATTTCGTGGAGATGGTCAACGCCGAACGCATCAGCCTGAAAAACTGCTGGTTCATCAATATGGACGAGTATTTGGACGACGATATGCAGTGGATCTCCATGGATCACCCTCTGAGCTTCCGGGGCTTCATGGAGCGCACGGTGTACAGCCGGATCGACGAAGAATTGAATGTGCCGGTGGACCACCGCGTATTCCCGGACCCCAACGATCTGGGCCGTATCCCCGCCCTGATCGAGCGGTTGGGCGGGGTGGACATCTGTTTTGGCGGCATCGGCATCAATGGACATCTGGCCTTTAACGAGGCGGATCCCACATTGAGCGTCGAGGAATTCAAGCAGCTCAGGACCCGGACGCTTCCTATCACGAAGGAAACCCGCACCGCCAACGCGATCGGGGACTTCGGCGGCGTGCTGGAGGATATGCCCACCCATTGCGTTACCATCGGCTTTCACGAGATATATAACGCGCGCAAGATCCGCCTGGGCATTTTCCGGGACTGGCACCGGGCCGTGGCTCGCCGCGCCGGCTGCGGTGAGATGACTGCCGATTTCCCCGTGTCCATTCTGGCGGATCACCCTGACACGCTGATCCGTATGACCGAGTTTGTGGCCGAACGGCCGGAATGACCCCTTAGGGAAGTGTGATCAATGAGCGATACCTATATCATCAATGGCCGGGTATACATCGACCGCCGATTTCAGGACAGGACGATCCGCATCCGCGGCGGCAGGCTTCAGCTGCTGAGCGCCGACGAGACCCCAGGCCCCGGACAGGTCGTCAACGCGGCGGGACGGCGGGTCGTGCCCGGCTTTATCGATATCCACACCCACGGAGCGGTGGGCATAGACGTAAACGGCGCGGATGCGGAGGGCCTGGAAAAGATCGGCCGATTCTTCGCAGGCAACGGCACCACCTCCTGGCTGGCGTCAGTGCTGACGGATACCGAGGAGCAGACCAGATGGTGCATTTCCCAATGCCTGGCTCACCAGAAGGACCATGGCCTGTGTGCCGAGCTGCTGGGCATCCACCTGGAGGGTCCCTTCCTGGCCGCCGAGTATAAGGGCGCTATGCCGGAGCGTCTGCTGCAAAAGGGCTCCGTTGCGCTGGTCGACGCTTACCAGAAGCTGGCAGAGGGAAATATCCGCTATATCACCGTCTCACCGGAGGTTGAGGGCGTGCTGGACATGATCCCCGCGTTGGACCGCCTTGGCATCGTAACGGCTATCGGGCACTCCGGCGCCACATATGCCCAGGCCATGGAAGCCATTGCCGCCGGAGCCGCCGCGGGCACGCATGTGGGCAACGCCATGCGGCTGCTGCACCAGCATGAGCCCGCCATTTTTGGGGCGGTGCTGGAGTCCGATGTGTATTGCGAGGTCATCTGCGACGGGCTCCATCTGCACCCTGGTACCGTGCGGCTGCTGTTGAAAACCAAGGGACCGGACCGCCTGGTGGCTATCACTGACTCCATTATGGCGGCAGGGCTGCCAGACGGGAACTATCACCTGGGCGTCAATCAGGTGGTGGTGAAGGACGGTGACGCGAAGTTGGCTTCCGACGGCACCCGGGCCGGCAGCACGCTGACCCAGGATCGGGCATTGAGAAATCTGCTGTCCTTTACCGGCCTTCCAATAGAGGAGATACTTCCCATCCTGACGGAAAATCCCGCCCGGCTGATCGGCGTATTCGACCGCAAGGGGTCTATCGCGGACGGGAAGGACGCGGACCTGGTGATCCTGGACGGACAGGAGCGGGTATGCGATGTATTCCTGCGCGGCAGACGTCTGCGGCAGGATGTGTCCTGATCCGGCGCGGCGTGCGGCAAACTGATCTCCGGGGGAGGGGTTTTTACGCAATTTGTTCAAGGCAATAATCTGATCAGGGTCAAGGCGTCCAATCAGTCCTCTATCCTTCAGATGATCTATCACTGTGGTCCCATCAAGCGAGCGGAGATCGCGGAGGCTCTTGGCCTTACCCTGCCCACGATCACGACCAATATCAACTCCATGATCGCCGCCGGCCTGGTGCGGGAGGTGGACGATCCGAAGCACCCCTCCGGCAATCGCGGGCGAAAGGCCAGACCGGTGGACATCGTGCCTGATTCGCAGCATTTTATCGGTATCGAAATGCAGGGGCGGCGGCGGGTGATCTGCGTGCTGGATTTTCGGGGGCGGATGCTTTGCGCCCGCAAGGATGACGAGCCCAGCCGGGACTATGCGGAAAACATCGCGCTGAGCTGCGGCATGATCGGACCGGTCCTGGGATCCGCCGGGCTTTCCCTGTCCGACATTTCCGGGATCGGCCTTTGCGTGCCCGGCCTGGTCAACAGCGGTACGGGGGTCCTGAATTCATGGCCGAGTTATCACTGGCAGGGCAAAAATATCCGGGACGATGTGGCTGCGCTGACTGGCTACAACGGCCCCATCAGCGTGGAGAACAACGCGTGTGCCAGAGCCTATGGCGTGCGGCTGTGTCAGCGGGAGCTGCTGAACGAGGTTCAAAAATTCGCCTACCTGTTTCTGTCCCACGGGATCGCCTGCCCTCTGTTCTTGAACACGGCCAATACCTTTGGCTCTGTCGTGGGCGCGGGGGAGGTGGGCCACATGGTAATGGAGCCCAACGGCTTGCCGTGCAGTTGTGGGAACCGGGGCTGCCTGGAGGCATATTCCAGCGATACCGCTATTTTGGCCCGCTGCGCGGAGCTCCTGGCTCAGGGCAGAGCGCCTCTTTTGCGTCGATATTGCCCGGAGGACGGCCGCCTTGATATGGACCTTCTGCTGGCGGCGCAGGCCGATGGAGACGACGATGTACGCCGTGTGATCGAGCAGGCGGTCCGCTATATCGGGGTCGCCGCGGCCAACCTCATCAATTTTGCGTGTCCCCGCGTTCTGTTCATCGACGGAAAACTGTTTCAAGCCGAATACAACCGCGGACTGCTATTGGATGTGATCCGCCGAAACCTATGCAATGTCATCCACATGGACACAGAGTTCATATTCATAGACCCGGACGAGTTCAGCGGCGCGCGGGGCGCCGCGGCCCTGTCCATCTGCAAAAATCTGGAGACTTTCAGGGAGTGATGGTGTCTTGATATGCTGATCTTCTTTATTGTAAGCCTGCTGGCCAGCATCGTGGGCGCTATCTGCGGCATCGGCGGCGGTGTGGTCATCAAGCCGGTGCTGGATATGTTCCATCTGGCGACTGTCTCCACCGTAAGCTTTTTATCCGGTTGTACCGTGTTGTCCATGAGCTGCTACTCTGTCGGCCGGTCCCTGCTGGCCGGAGAGCGGCGGGTATCCGTGACCACCGGAACGCCGCTGGCCATCGGCGCCGCCGTGGGCGGGCTGCTGGGCAAGCAGCTATTTTCCTCCGTCAAAGCAATGTTTCCGGACCAGAATATGGTCGGCTCCGTCCAGGCGCTCTGTTTGGCGGTCGTTACCTTTGGCACGCTGCTCTATACGCTCAACAAGGACCGTATCAGGACCCGCAGAGAGGATCGCCCGTGGGTCTGTGTGCTGATCGGGCTGGTGCTGGGTGTGCTGTCCAGCTTTTTGGGCATTGGCGGGGGGCCCATCAACCTGGTGGTGCTGTACTACTTTTTCGGCATGGACACCAAGACCGCCGCGGCCAACAGCCTGTATGTGATCCTGTTCAGCCAGTTGGCCAGCCTGATCTTCTCCCTGCTCACCCGCACCGTCCCCGCCTTTCAGTGGCCCGTTCTGCTGCTGATGGTGGCCGGAGGGATCGGCGGAGGCGTCATCGGGCGTATGCTGAACCGGCGGATGAACGATCGCGCTGTGGAAAAACTGTTTATCTTGCTGATGGCGATCATCATTGCCATCAGCGTGTACAACGGCTGGCGCTACATGACTTTGTGATCACCCCGGTCCGGCGGCCGGAGGGGACGCTGTTGCGGGCCGCGTCAACCCCCAGTTGCTCCTTTGCGTCCACGCAAAGGAAACTGCTCTCCATTCGCAGCAGCAATATTGCGTTCACAATGGGAGCTTATGGACCGCTGGTAGAGAGATCCATGAAACACGAGGATGAGATCCCCATATATTAGCGCTTGAAGTTCCGGCTTGCCGGAGCCAATGTATAAGGCGAGAGCATCGTTATGGATGCTCC
>CAZUWQ010000061.1:0-5711 GCA_964624195.1 uncultured Oscillospiraceae bacterium
CACACCGGATGGGCTGTGTCAAGCCCTGGAGTTGGGGGAGTTTTATATTTTTTTGCCGACAGCCGGCACTTGACAGCAGGGGGAGAATTGTGCCAAACTATCCGTAAGAAAGGGAGCGGATACAGATGCGAAACGAGTTGACGGCAAAGGATATCCAGATGATGAAGGAGGAGCTGGAACACCGGCGGACCGTGCTGCGGCCTCAGCTGATCGAAGCGGTGAAGGAGGCCAGGTCCTTCGGCGATCTGAGCGAGAACTTTGAGTACAAGGCGGCCAAGAAGGAGAAAAACCGCAACGACAGCCGCTGCCGGTACCTGGAGAACATGATCCGCACGGCGGTGGTCATCTCCGACCGCTCCGCGGACGGCGCGGTGGGACTGTTCGACAAGGTGACCCTCTATATGCCGGAGGACGACGAAACCATTACCGTCCAGATCGTCACCACCATGCGGCAGGACGCGCTGAAGGGGTTGGTGAGCAAGGAGTCCCCCGTGGGCCGTGCGGTATTGGGCCGCAGAGTGGGGGACCGGGTAACGGTGCAGGTCAACGACAGGTACAGCTACGACGTGATCATCCGGGAGATCGTGCCGGGCGAGGACACGGGCGAGGCGCCGTTGGTGAGCTTCTGAGGCAATAATAAAGGCAGCGCCGTGGGGCGGCCCACGGCGCTGCTTTTCATTTCACGGCGATCGCTTCCACCTCTACCAGACCGCCCTTGGGAAGGGTGGCCTGGACGCAGGAGCGGGCGGGGGGATCGGTGGGGAAGTATTTCTCGTAGACGGCGTTGACGGCGGCAAAGTCGGCCATGTCGGACAGGAACACGGTGGTCTTGACCACATTGCCATAGCTCATGCCGGCGGCGGCCAGCACCGCGCCCAGGTTGTCCAGCGCTTGGGCGGCCTGGGCCTCCAGCCCGTCGGCCAGGGCGCCGGTGGCGGGGATCAGTCCCAGCTGGCCGGAGCAGTACAGCGTGCCGCCGCACAGTTTGGCGTGACAGTAAGGCCCCACGGCGGCAGGGGCGTTAGGGGCGGAAATGACGATCCGTTCCATATTCAGTCTCCTTCCTTATTTGTGACGGATGTACAGCGCCTCCATGGGCACTTCCTCCTGATAGATCCCCAGGCCGTTCACCAGTTCCAGCACCTCCTCATCCCGCAGCTCGATGTAGGGGTAGATCCAGTCGCCGGGCAGCGTGGCGGAGGTGAGGGCGGTGTCCAGGTCCATGCCCACCGCCTGGGTAGCGAACCAGATCATTTTATCCAGGGGCATATCGCTCTCCACATAGGTGTTGAGGATGTTGATCAGGGAGGTCACCTTGGTGACGTTGGACAGGGTGATGGTCTGCTTGACCAGGGCGGTCAGGAAGGCCCGCTGGGTCTGCACCCGGCCCAGATCCTGGGCGGCGTAGCCGTGGCGGAAGCGCATGACGCCTACGGCCTGCTCCCCGTTGAGCTTCTGATAGCCCGCCTGGATATGGATGTACAGGTCCTGATAGGGGTCGTCATAGTCCATATCCATGGGCACATCGAACCATACGCCGCCGATCTCGTTTACGATGTCCTCAAAGGCCTGCAGGTCCACCGACAGATAGTAGTCGATGGGGACGCCCAGCATGGTGGACACCGTGTCCCGCACCAGCTCCTCGCCGCCCAGACCGTAGGCGGCGTTGACCTTGTAGTCCGTGCCGGAGATGCTCACCAGGGTGTCACGGGGGACGGAGATGAGAGAGGCAGTCCCGGCCTGAGTATCGAACACGCCCAGCATGATGGTGTCCGCCTTGCCGTTGCCGTCGTCGCTGCCCATGAGCAGGCAGGTGTACACCCCCTCCCGGCGGGTGAGCACCAACTGGCTGGGGGCGGGGGACTCGGCGTCGCCGCCGGGATCGGCCTGTTGATCGGAGGCCGCCGGGGGCGGGGTAAAGGTGACCTTGTCGTCCACCTCCGGCGGCTTCACCAGCAGCTTGAAGGCGGCATAGCCCACCACGATGATCAGGCAGATCACGACCAGCAGGATGTACAGCACCCGCAGCAGCCGCTTGAGCACGGACCGCTTGCGGGGTTTGGCGCCGGTTGGACGCCGCCGGGAGGTTGAGGGCATAGGGGACATCCTTTCTGTTCCATGGAGAAACGTGCCGAAGGCGGGCGCATCCGGTCACGTTATGTCAACTATAAGCCATAGTATAACCAATCCGGGTGAGAAAAGCAAGGCGGAGAAGGAAAAACGCCGGGTGAATTTTTTGAGGTTGACAGGGGCGGCCCAGCGGTGTACACTAAAAGTGTATCAAATGATACGTTTTGGAGGTGAGGCTATGGGCAAGGCACTGCCCGCGGCCCATGCGCTGCTGGACCGGGTGGAGGAGCCGCTGCGGGGAGAGGTCCTGGCGGCCGCCGAGCGGGTGGCGGTATCCCGGGGCGGCACGATCTACGACCGGCACCGGTTCCGGCGGTGCCTGGGCCTGGTGCTCCGGGGCCGGATCCAGGTGCGCCGGGAGACGCTGCTGGTGTCCACCCTGTCCGCCGGGGACGTGTTCGGCGCGGCCGCGCTGTTTACCGACCGGGAGGACTATCCCACCACGCTCACCGCGCTGACGGACTGCGAGCTGCTGCTCATCCCCCAGGAGGGGGTGCTGCGGATGCTGCGGGAGAGCCCGGGCTTCGCGGAGGCCTATGTGGTCTACCTGTCCGGGCGCATCCAATTTCTCAGCAGCCGGCTGGACGCGGTGTCCGCCGGAAGCGCAGAGGGCAAGCTGGCCCGCTATCTGCTGTCCGCCGCCGATGAGGAGGGCCGGGTGGACGACTCCGCTACGCGGATGTGTCAGCGCATCGGCGTGGGCCGGGCGACGCTGTACCGGGCGTTCGGAGCGTTGGAGCAGACCGGGGCCATTGCCCGGGAGAGAGGATCCGTTTGGATCCTCGACGCGAAAAAGCTGGAAGCTGAAAGCAAAAAGGGAAAGGAAGTATTGTGATGAGACATTGTAGGATCCCGGCGCTGCTGCTGGCGCTGACCATGGTATTCGCGCTGACGGCCTGCCGCGGCGCCGGGACGGAGGAGAGCCAGCAGCCCACGGAGCCGGCGCAGTCGGTCCAGCCGACAGAGACGTCCACGGAGCCGGCGGAGACCCCTGACGCCGCGGAGCCGGGGAGCGCTGTGCGCCTGGCGGTGCTGTCCGGCCCCACCGGCATCGGGGCGGCCAGGCTGCTGAACGCCGTGGATAACGACCCGGCCAGCCTGGGGACCGTTTATCAGTACACCATCGCCAACGACAACAGCGAGCTGGTGGCCGGTCTCACCGGCCCGGACCCGGAATTCGATATCGCCACCGTGGCCTCCAACGTGGCGTTGAACCTGTATAACAAGACGGAGGGCGGGGTGCGGATCATCGCCCTGGGCACCCGCGGGGTGCTGCACATTCTGGAGAGCGGCGGCAAGACGGAGATCGGCTCCATCGCTGACCTGGAGGGCCGGACGGTGTACTGCGCCGGCCAGGGGGCCAACCCGGAATATATCCTGCGCTATCTGCTGACGGAGAACGGCCTGGACCCGGACGAGGACGTGACGCTGGTGTTTGGCGAGGCCACGGAGATCACCGCCAAGCTGATGTCCGGCGAGGCGGAGTGCGCCATGCTGCCCGTGCCCGCCGCCACTGCCGCCATCATCAAGAGCGAGGGACAGATCCGGGACGCGGTGGACCTGACCCAGGCGTGGGAGGAGCTGAACAACGGCAGCCAGCTGATCATGACCGCCGTGGTAGCCCGGACGGAATTCGTGGAGGCGTATCCTGACAAAGTGGCCGCCTTCCTGGAGGACTATGCGGCCTCCGTGACCGCCGTGCGGGACGACCCGGAGGCCGCCGCGCCCTTAGTGGCGGAGCTGGGCATCACCCCCAGCGCCGCCATTGCTGCCCAGGCCATCCCCCAGTGCAATCTGGACTTCATCGCCGGGGCGGATATGAGCGCGGCCATTTCCGACTATTATATGGTGCTGTACTCCATCGACCCCAGCTCGGTGGGCGGCGCCCTGCCGGACGACGCCATCTACTATGTCCCGTGACCGGATCCCAAAGCTCCTGAGGGTGCTACTGCCGCCGGTGTTCTGGCTGGCGGTGTGGCAGTTGGCCGCCATGGCGGTGGACCTGGAGCTGCTGCTGCCCACGCCGCTGGCGGTGGCGCGGAGCCTGGTCCGGCTGGCGGGCACCGGGGACTTCTGGCTGTCCGCCCTGTTTACCCTGCTGCGGGTGTTTTTGGGCCTGCTGGCGGGGACGGCGCTGGGCGTTCTGCTGGCCTTTCTGACCCATTTCAGCCGGTGGGCGGATCTGCTGCTGTCCCCGGCGGTGCGGGTGGTGCGGGCCACGCCGGTGGTATCCTTCATCCTGCTGGTGTACCTGTGGGTGACGAGGGCCAATATTCCCGGCGTCATCGCCGCGCTGATGGTGCTGCCGGTGATCTGGGGCAGCGTCACCACGGGGCTGGCGGGGGTGGACGGGCAGCTGCTGGAGCTGGCCCGGGTCTACCGCTTTTCCCGGGGAAAGACCCTGCGGCTGATCTATCTTCCCTCTCTGCAGCCCCAGTTTATCGGCGGGTTCCTCACCGCCTTCGGGCTGGCTTGGAAGGCGGGGGTGGCGGCGGAGGTCATCTGCCCGCCCCGGCTGGCCATCGGCTCCCGCATCCAACAGGCCCGGCTGAGCCTGGAGACGCCCGAGCTGTTCGCCTGGACGCTGGTCATCATCGCGCTGTCCCTGGGGCTGGAGTTCCTGCTGCGCCGGGCGCTCCGGGGAAAGGGGGCCGGGGGATGATCGAGCTGCGTGACCTGACGCTCCGCTATGGAGACAAACTCGTGCTGGACCGCTTTTCGCTGACGCTGCCCGACCGCGGCCTGACCGCCCTGTCCGGGCCGTCAGGCTGCGGAAAGACCACCCTGCTGCGGGTGCTGGCGGGGCTGGAGCGGCCGGAGTCCGGTACGGTGTCCGGCCTGGCGCCGTCCGGGGCGGCCTTTCTGTTTCAGGAGGACCGCCTGCTGCCCTGGCGGACGGCGCGGCAGAATATCCTGGACGTGCTGCCCCGGGAGCGCCGGGGAGAGGCCGACCGCTGGCTGGCGTTCGCGGAGCTGGAGGGGGAAGGCGGGACCCGGCCCGCCGCCCTGTCCGGCGGCATGGCCCGCCGGCTGTCCCTGGCCCGGTGTGCCGCCCTGGGCGGGGACTGGCTGCTGCTGGACGAGCCCTTTACCGGCGTGGACGCCCCCCGGAGGCAGCGCCTGTTGACCCGGCTGCGGGCGCTGGGGCGGCCCATTCTGCTCACCTCCCACGAGAAGGAGGTGCTGGCCGCCTGCGATCGGGTGATCCTTCTGGAGGGACCGCCGCTGCGCGTGCGGGAGAGTTGAGCGGGTCCGCGGGGGAAAGGCCGTGCGCCGCCCCATGTCCCACGGACGGCGCAAAGCCTCACGCCCGTAGAGAAACCCGTTACGCCCCGTCCTCCCCGCTGGGTATGGCCGCGGTCACCGCCGCCGGCACCTCCCCGTGGGTCAGGTCAAACAGGTGGGTGTAGATGCGCTGGGTGGTGGCTGGGCTGCTGTGGCCCATGGCCCGGCCGATCTGATACATGGGCACCCGGGCGCAGATTGATATGGACGCCATTAAACGCGCTATGGGACATGACAGATGCACTCCTTCTCTATATGTGGATAAGAGCATATTTTACTGTCGGATCCCGCAAAAA
>CAZUWQ010000062.1:0-5654 GCA_964624195.1 uncultured Oscillospiraceae bacterium
GCGCGGCGTGGCCTTAATTATTATACCGGCTGTCCCTCCAAAAAACAAGCAAAACAAAAGCCGCCCTTCCGGGCGGCAAAACGGAGCCTGTTCAGGCGCCGGTCATTTTGGTCCGGGGGGCTTCGGCCGCATTCGCCGAAGCGCCCCGGTTTTCAAGAAAAGAGAGAGGGAGGATTTGTCGGGAATCTCTTCCTGACAAGGTCAGTGTACCAGACTTTTCGGGAAAAATCATTGACAATTTGAGAACCTTTTATGAAGGTTTTGTGAATAGGCAAAAAATCACAAACAAGCGAGATCAAACCGCGGTTTTTTGGGGGGCAGACAAGGGCAGAGCCCTTGCCGCGGGGCGCTCCCGCCGGGTTTCTCGGCCGTCACCCGCTGATGGTATACGGCCCCCGCACCAGCAGCTTGACAGTGCCGGAGGCGGCCTTGACGGAGCGGGTGCTGATGGTCACCATGTACAGGTGGTTGGTCTCCAGGGCCTTGCCGTTGGCCAGCGTGCCGCCGGAGGTGACGTCAATGAGGCCGGTGGCGCCATCCGACCCGCAGGTGGCGGAGCCCACCCGGAGCATCACCTCGCAGCCCACGTCCCCCACCAGGGTCTGCCCCTGGGACAGCTCCACCACGGCAAACACGCTGCCGCCCTCCCCGGAGCCGCTGCCGACGGCGGCCTTGATCTTGGCGTCCCACTCCTGAATGGCCTCGTCCAGGTCGGTCTCCAGCTTTGTCTGCTGGTCGGCCACCGCCTGGGTCACCATGGTATCCACCTTGGGCGTAAACACATTATTCAGGTAGCTCAGGGTCACCAGCGGATCGCTCTGGCTGCCCGCCGTGGCCGCGTAAGCCACCGTTACCAAGAATAGCATACATACCGCCGCCACGACGATCTTCCATTTCTTTTTCATATGTAGCCCTCCCACGCCTTGGGTCATCTGTCCCGCCCCCTCGGCACAGGCCGGGGGGCGGGCTGTCAACGATCTCTGTCTATACCAACCGCTCCGGGCGCAGCCCGAAGCTGACGGCGATGGCGTTATCCACCCGGCGCATCACCTGGTCATCCACCCGGCCCATATGCTCCCGCAGCCGTTTTTTGTCCAGCGTCCTGATCTGCTCCAGCAGGACGATGGAGTCCTTGGGCAGGCCGTAGCTGTTGGCCGTCAGGGTAATGTGGGTGGGCAGGCGGGCCTTGCCCGTCTGAGAGGTGATGGCCGCCGCGATCACCGTGGGGCTGTGCTTATTGCCGGTGTCATTCTGGACGATGAGCACGGGGCGCACGCCCCCCTGCTCGCTGCCCACCACCGGGCTGAGGTCGGCATAAAAAATATCGCCGCGTTTCACAATGCTGTTGTCCACAGGACTTCACACTCCGCCGGATATAGTGCCCGTCTACGCTTATGTAGACCGGGTACTATCATTCTCCCACGGGGCGGAGGTTTTTATACCGTATCAAACCGGCAAAACCTCCGCGGCTCGCCGCCGCTTCAACGGCGGGCTTCCTGCTTATCCTATGCTCATGAGACGGAACGTGTGCCTGACGATTCAAATATACACCCGGGGCACCCGGGGCGATACGGCACACAGCAGCTCATACTGGACGGTGCCCGCCAGCTCCGCCTGCCGCTCCACCGGCAGATGGGAGCCGAAGATCTCCGCCACGTCGCCCGGCTTCACGTCCGCGGCCTCGTCCAGCGCCACCATACACATATCCATGCACACCCGGCCCATGATAGGCCGGCGCTGCCCTGCCAGCCACACGCTGCCCTTGTTGGACAGCGCCCGGTGCAGGCCGTCGGCGTACCCGACGGGCAGCACCGCCACCCGACCGCCTCCCGGACCACAGGACGCGGTGCAGCCGTAGCTCACCGGCGTGTCCGCCGGCAGCGTCCGCACCGCCGCCACCCGGCTTTTCAGGGTCATCAACGGCAGCAGGCCCGGCCCATCCAGCCCCTCGGAGCCGGGGTCGGGGTAGTGGCCGTACAGCGCCACACCGGGCCGTACCATGTCCAGATGAGTACAGGGATAGTGTAACACAGCCGCGCTGTTGGCGCAATGGCGGATCTCAAATTGGAGCCCATATTTTTTCTTCAGCTCTTCGATCACGTCCAGAAAGCGGGTAAACTGGAGCATGGTATACGCCTCGTTCCCGTCGGCGTCGGCAAAATGGGTGAAGATGCCCTCCGGCTCCAGATGAGGCAGGGCACACAGCGCCGCGATCTCCCCGGCGGCCCGGACGGGATCGTGGCCCAGCAGACCCAGCCGGCTCATGCCGGTGTCCACCTTGATATGCACCTTCACCTTCCGGCCCCTCGCCCCCGCCGCCTTCGACAGAGCCTGGGCCAGCTCCGGGGTAAATACCGCCTGGGTCACATTGCTGTCCACCACCTGACCCGCCAGCTCCGGCGGCGTCGCGCCCAGGATCAAGACGGGCATCTCCACCCCGGCGGAACGCAGCTCCACCGCCTCGTTGACGCAGGCCACCGCCAGATAGTCCGCCCCCAGCGCCTCCAACTTCCGGGCCACCGGGATGGCGCCGTGGCCGTAGGCGTTGGCCTTGACCACCCCCAGGAATTTGCTGTCCGGGGCGCAGGCGCGCAGGGCGCGGTAGTTGTGCTCCAGACTGTTCAGGCTGATCTCAGCCCATGTGCGTGTCGTCTCCAACGTCATGCGAGGTCATCTCCACTGTAAAATCATTGAATACCGCCGTCAGCCGGGTCACCCCGTCCACGCTCACCTCCGCCCGCAGCAGGGCGTGGGTGGCGGCGTCGAACCAGAGGGAGTACTCCGTCCCCTCCCCCTCCGCCAGGTCCGGGTCCCGGCACAGCAGCCGAAGCCGGCGGCTGTCCTCCTCGCCCTCGAAATCGCAGCGGGCGATGTATCCGGCGGTGACGGACTCCATCAGCAGCGGCAATACGCCGATGGGCGTCAGCCCGTCCCCGTCCAGCAGGCCGATGGACAGCCCCGCGCCGTCGTACTCCAGCGCCGCCTCCCCGTCCTCCAGCCGGGCGGTGATCCCCGCCAGCAGCTCCGGCTGAGTGATGGTGAGCACCGTCTCTCCCTCCCGGCGCCACTGGGCGTCCACGGTAAAGTCATATACCGCCTGCCCGTAGTCCACCGTGATATCCACCGCGGACGACCACCCGTCCATGGACAGATACTCTCCCCGGAGGACGGCCGCCAGCTGTTCCGGACCCTCCTCCCCGCTGCCGCCGCAGCCCGTCAGCAGCAGGACCATCATCAGTACACAAGATACCAGCCTGCGCACTCTCATCGTCCTTTCCTTACCTCTGGGGCAGCTCCTTCATGGCATAAGGGATCTGCCCGATCAGGTCGCCGGGGGTCATGCCGTACTCTCCCCTGTCCTCCGCCGCCAGGTCCCCCGCCCGCCCGTGGAGCCACACCGCCATGGGGATGGCCCGCTTGGGCGGGATGCCCTGACCCAGCAGGGACAGGATCATCCCCGCCAGCACGTCGCCGCTGCCGCCCTTTGCCATGCCGGGATTGCCGGTGGTATTCACAAAGGCGTCCCCGTTGGGGAAGGCGGTGACCGTGCGGTGGCCCTTCAGCACCAGCACACAGCGGTGCTCCGCCGCGAATGAGCGGGCAGCGGCCGCCCGGTCGCCGCCGGAGAGGTCGCCCCCCAGCCGGGCAAACTCCCCCTCATGGGGCGTCAGCACGGTGAGCCGCCTCCGCCGCCCCCTCAGGATATCCATATGCCCGGCCATGATATTTATGCCGTCGGCGTCCAGCACCAAGGTCCCCTCCAGTCGGCGCAGCAGGGTGGGCAGCAGCGCCTCCGCCTCCGGCCCCCGGCCCAGGCCGGGGCCGGCCAGAAAGCCGTCGCTTTTGGCCGCCAGATCCAAAACCTCCACATAGTCCTCCGGCACCGGCCGGACCATGGCCTCCAGGCAGCCCGCCGCCACGACGGGCCACGCCTCCGGCGGGGTGAGCACCGTCACCAGCCCGGCGCCGGAGCGCACCGCGCCCCGGGCGGCCAGGATCGGCGCCCCGGTATAGCCCACAGACCCGGCCAGGATCAGCACCTTGCCGAAGTTCCCTTTATGCGCCTCCCGGTCCCGCCGGGGCAGGCACAGGTTTTCTCCCCGCACCTCCCAGGTCCGGGGGGCTATCTCCTTCATGGGTTGGGTGACCCGCCGTCCGGGCATGGTCTCTCCTCCTGTCCGTCCGGGCGGGTCGGGTCCTTCCCCGCGCCGCCCTTCTCAGTGTATTCCGCATCCTTATGCATTATAGCCTGAAATCGGCCTCTCGTCAATTTCGGCTTGCATTTTTTCCCCGGCTGTGATATAAACTGTAATATACAAATGCGACGAATGGGAAAATAGCGTGCTTGCGCGCCGCAAGAGAGGGGTGGTCACCGGCTGAGAGCCGCCCCGGCGCGTGTCGCTTGTTCGCCCGGGAGCGGCCCGCGAGAGCGGGACGGACGCCCTCCGTTACAGGGCTCAGAGCGCGCGCCTTTGGCGCGAACTGCGGGTGGTACCGCGGAAGGTTTGCCTTTCGTCCCGGTCTTGGGAGGAAAGGCTTTTTTCTGTTTTGAAGGAGGTCTCTATGGCAAAAAGCAAGCGCAGGACCCGGCGAAAGGACCGGGCGCTGACTCTGGCCCTGGCGCCGCCCAAGCTCAAATGGGCCAACTTTTTGGCCCTCACCCTGGCCGGCGTCATCAACGCTTTCGGCGTCACCATCTTTCTCTACCCGGTGAATCTGTACGACAGCGGCATCTCCGGCACCTCCATGCTGCTGGCTCAGGTGACTCCCGACTTCCTGCCCCTGTCCGTCTTTCTGGCGGTGCTGAACGTGCCCCTGTTCCTCTTCGGCCTGAAAAAGCAGGGGGCGGCCTTTACCATCTACTCTCTCTATGCCGTGGGCATATACTCCCTGGCCGCCTGGCTCATCACCGACGTGCTGCCGGTGGATGTGACCATTGCCTCCCCTCTGGCGGGTACCGATCTGCTGCTGTGCGCGGTGTTTGGCGGACTGATCTCCGGTCTGGGCAGCGGCCTCACCATCCGCTTCGGCGGCGCCATCGACGGCGTCGACGTCATGGCGGTGATCTTCGCAAAAAAGCTGGGCCTCTCTGTGGGCAGCTTCGTGATGATCTATAACGTAGCCTTATACATCCTCTGCGGCTGTGTGCTCCACAGCTGGATCCTGCCCCTCTACTCCATTGTCACCTACGCCGCGGCCCTGAAGACCGTGGATTTCGTGGTGGAGGGTCTGGATCGCTCCAAGGCGGCCACCATCATCACGGTGGAGCCGGACCAGGTGTGCGCCGCTCTGTCCGCCGCCTTCGGCACCGGACCCACCCGCATCGAGGCCAGGGGCGGTTTTTCCAACGCCCCCAAAACCCTGCTCTACTTTGTGGTCAACCGTTTTCAGATCGCCCGGATGACTGAGCTGGTCCACCAGTTGGACCCCACCGCCTACATCTCCATCACCGAGGTGGCGGACGTCTACAAAAACAATCAATAGCGATTTTTCCCGCCCTGCGGGGCAGACAAAAGATGAACGCAAAAGGAGCTGTCGGAATGAAAGAACAGTTAGCAAAGATCCGGGCGGAGGCGCTGGCCGCCTTTGAAAACGCCAAGGCCTCCGCCGACCTGGAGGCTCTGCGGGTGAAGTACCTGGGCAAGAAAGGCGAG
>CAZUWQ010000063.1:0-5640 GCA_964624195.1 uncultured Oscillospiraceae bacterium
ACGCGAACTTTCGCATTCTACCACGCCCTGAGCCGCTTGTCAATACCTTTTTTCAGCATTCCGCGGCTTTCGCTGCCGCCGCCGACCGCCGGTATCTCCGCTTCCCTTAGGCGCTCAGTTAATATATCAAATCCATTCCCCGTTGTCAACACTTTTTTTCAAAGTTTTTTTAACCTTTTTCCCGGAAAAGATCCAACCACAAGATATGGCAAATTTCTCAGAACGGCACCACAATTTTTTCTCCCCTGCCGGGTAAGATCAGGGTGATCGCCGCCAGCGCCAGCGACCCGCAGGACAGCATGACCGGCGAGAGCGCGTCGGTGATCCCCGTCAATGCCAGCCCCAGCGCCAGCGCCGCCGCTGCCGCCGGCCGCCGCCGCTCCCCCCATACCCGGGACAGCAGTCCCGCCAGCGTCAGGTCGGGCAGCAGCCACAGGGCGGACAGCAGCCCCTCTCCCCGGGCGCTCTCCCCCAGCACGCCGGCGGCCACAAAAAACGGCTCCCGCAGCTGCCCCGCCACCGCCGGGCTCAGCATCCCCGCCGTCAGCGCCGCCAAGAGCGCCCCCAGCAGGCCCAGCGCCGCCAGCCACGCCAGTCCCCGCCGCCGCCCCTGCTCCGGCCGCTTTGTCTTATATATATAAGGTAGCACAAACAGCCCCGTGGACAAAACGCCCCCCATGGACAGCGCCGACCGCCACCAGCTGTCCGCCGGCTCCAGCAGATACCGCCACCCGATCCTGGGCGCCGCCAGGATCACGATGATCACCAACGCCGGTATCATCGCCAGCCAGAAGATCTCTACCGCCCGGAAAAAGGCCGCCGCCTTCCCCCAGCCCATCCAGATCAGCGGCGCCGCCAACAGGGCCAGCAGCCACCCCAGCCCGTCCTCGCCGCCGGACACCAGCAGGATCCGCCCCGCCGCCCGCCGCAGCGCGCAGGCCATCAGCACCACTGCCCAGCCGCTGTACAGCGCCGCCAGCACGCCCCCGGCCGCGCCCCGGTACAGCGGGCGCTCCCCCACTTTTTTCAGCAGCAGCCAGCCCAGCAGCACTCCCAGCGGCGCCGCGCACAGCCCCCAGCGCCAGTCCATCCCGCCGGCCACAGCGGAGGCGGAGGACAGCCCGCCCACCAGCACGGCCACCGACAGCTGCCGCGCCGACAGCGCCTCGCGGCTCAACCCCGCTCCTTCCACAGCGTCTCCCCCCGCCACACCAGTTTTCCTTCCCCCATGCCTACCACCGGCAGCAGCACCTTCCCGTCCGTGCTCAGTGCCGCCAGCGCCTGGGCTACCGTAGGCGCCCGGATGTCCCGCCGCTCCAGCAGCTCCAGATCGGAGGCCGGGTCCCCGCAGTCCGCCAGCAGCGCCCCGGCGCCCCCCTCCGCCGCCCACACCGTGGCCCCCGCCCCTATCTCCTCGTCCTCCAGCACGCCGAACAGCACCGCCGTCAGGTCCGCGTCCCCGCCCACCAGCAGGTAGCCCACGCTGTTCAGCGCCAGCTCCTGCCGGCCCGACCAGGGCAGCGCCCCCAGCGCCAGCCCGAAGCTCTCCCCCAGGCAGGTCCCCCGGCTGACGTCTTCCTGATTCACGCCTCCGCACACCGCCGTCAGCGCCACCGGCCCCGCCCCGTCGACGCCCAGCACCCGCACCAGGGCCAGGTCGTCCGGCTCCCGGGCCGCGGGCCCGCAGCCCGTCAGCAGCAGCGCGGCCGCCAGGGCCAGCGCCATCGTCCGCCTCACCCCTGATTCCTCCTGTTTTTCGTCTTCAGATAGCTTGGCCGCGTCTTCACCCTGGGCAGCGGCTCCCGCAGTACCGTATGCCCCTCCTTCTGCCGCCCCGCGTTGGAGGCAAAGGGGGTCAGATAGGCCACACCGAAGCTCTCCAGCAGGGCCAGCCGGTACACCAGCGCCGCTCCGGCCAGCACCAGCCCTACCAGCCCCGCGATGGCCGCCGCGATGGTCAGCAGAAACCGCCAGACGCGCAGCGCGCCGGCAAAGTCCTGGCTGGGCGCCGTATACCCCGCGATGCCCGCGATGGCCACCACCACCAGCACCGCCGGGCTGATCAGCTTGGCCTCCACCGCCGCCGAACCCACCACCAGCCCGCCCAGAATGGACACCGTCTGCCCGATGGACGACGGCAGCCGCAGCCCCGCCTCCTGGAGCACCTCAAAGGCGGCCAGCATCACCAGCACCTCCACCAGTGTGGAAAAGGGCACGTCCGCCTTGGCCGCGACGATGGACAGCATCAGCTTCACCGGGATCAGCTCCGGATGATACAGCACCGCCGCCGCATACAGCCCCGGCAGGAACAGCGTGATGAGCATACACAGGTACCGCAGCACCGACAGCGCCGACGCCACCGGCCAGCTCTCGCTCCGATCCTGCCCCGTGCGGAAAAAGCTGTCCAGCGTGGCCGGGAACAGCCACCCCATTGGGATGCCGTCCACCAGCACCCCCACCCGGCCCTCCGCCAGCCCCGCGCAGAACCGGTCCGGACGCTCGGTATAGGCGGTGAGCGGGAACGCGGTCCGGCATTCGTCTACCACATACTGCTCCAGATTGCCCGTCATCAGCATGGCGTCGATGTCGATGTCCTCCAGCCGGCCCACGACCTCCTTCACCAGCCCCTGATCGGCGATCCCGTCCAGATAGAGCACATCCACCGGCGTCACCGTCTGTCGGCCCACTAACTGCTCCCGCACCTTCAGCGACGGCGCCCGCAGCCTCCGCCGCACCAGCGACGTATTGGTCCGGATGCTCTCCACAAAGGAATCCCTGGCCCCTTTCACGTCCGGCTCGTTCTCCGGGTCGGACACGGACCGCTTCTCCTCCGTCCCCGCCGACAGAGTGAGCACCTGCTCCTTTCCCGGGAAAAACAGCGCCACCCACCCGTCGATCAGGTCAAAGGCCACCTGGTCCGCCGTGTCCCGCACCGACACCGACAGGGCGTACAGCCCGCCCTTTGCCATCAGGTCAAAGGCGTCGTCCATGGTGGCCGCCCTCCGCAAAGCCTCGTTCTGGGTCAGCGGCCGCAGCACATAATCGCAGGCCCGCTCGCTGCGCACCTGTCCGGAGATGAACAGCAGCTCCACCTGACGGGCCGGGTCGTTGTTCAGGTACAGCGTCCGCCGGTTGAAATCCGCGCAGTCCCGGAACACCTCCGCGATGCCATCCGCCGTCAGCGGACAGCTCAGCCGCGGCTCCCTCCGGGGATGCGGCGGCGGCACCCGCTTTTTCGTCCCGAAAACGCCCATGCCTCGTCCCCTCCTTGTGCCCTTTAGTATGGTCGTCCCCGGAAAATTTATACATTCCCTCCCGCCCCCATAATGGGATCACGGTTGAAAACCACCCCCGCCCTGTGCTATAATCACTTATAACTCAAAGCCGTCATCATCCATAGCTCTTATCTTAAATGTCAGGAGACCGCTTCTATGCTGTACGCCATCCTCGCCGTCCTGCTGGTCGCCCTGGACCAGCTGACCAAAGCCCTGGTCCGGGCCAACATCCCCCTGGGCCAGTCCATCCCCTTCCTCCCCCACATCATGGATCTGACCTACGTCCAGAACACCGGCGCCGCCTTCTCCCTCCTGCGGGAGCACACCTGGCTGCTCACCCTGCTGTCCGCCGCCCTGGTGGTGGTCGTCGCCCTGCTGGTGGCCCGCCGGGTCATCTCCGGTCCCCTGGGCCGGTTTGCCGCCATGCTGGTCATGGCCGGCGGCGTGGGCAACCTGATCGACCGGGTCGTTTTGGGCTATGTCACCGATATGTTCGAGACCACCTTCATCGACTTCGCCGTGTTCAACGTGGCCGACTGCTGTGTCACCGTCGGCGTAGTCCTGCTGTTCCTCTATGTGATCTTCTTCTACGACCGAGGCAGAAAAAAGGAGGCCCAGGATGACTCCCATCACCTTCCCTCTGACGGTCAGTGAGTCCGGCCGGGCGGACGCTGTTCTGGCCGCGGCCCTGGACGGCCTCACCCGCTCTGCCGCCCAGCGCTGGCTGGAGGAGGGCCGGGTGACGCTGGACGGCGCCCCGGTGAAAAAGAGCGCCCGCCTCCAGCCCGGCGATCAGCTCCTGATCTCCCCGCCCCAGCCCGAGGCGATCGACCTGATCCCCCAAAACATTCCCCTGGACGTGGTCTATGAGGACGCCGACGTCATCGTGGTCAACAAGCCCGTGGGCATGGTGGTCCACCCCGCCCCCGGCCATCCGGACGGCACGCTTGTCAACGCTTTGTTATATCACTGTAAAAATACACTCTCCGGAATCAACGGAGCCCTCCGCCCCGGCATCGTCCACCGCATCGACCGGGACACCTCCGGCCTTCTTATCGCCGCCAAAAACGACCGGGCCCACTTGGCGTTGGCCGCCCAGCTGGAGGACCACTCCCTGTCCCGCCTGTACCACGCCGTGGTCCGGGGCGGCTTCCGGGAGCCGTCCGGCACCATAGATGCCCCCATCGCCCGCCACCCTGTGGACCGGAAGCGGATGGCGGTGTGCCGCCCGGAGCAGGGCCGCCGGGCGGTGACCCATTGGCAGGTGATAGACACTCAGAACGGCTGGTCCCACATCACCTGCCGCCTGGAGACGGGCCGCACTCACCAGATCCGGGTGCACCTGGCCCACATCGGCCACCCTCTGCTGGGGGACACGGTGTACGGCGCCAAAAAGCCCGTCCCCGGTCTGGCCGGCCAGTGTCTCCATGCCGCCCAGCTCACCTTCACCCATCCCACCACCGGGGAGCGGATGACCCTGACCGCCCCTCTGCCTGACTATTTTGTCCGGACATTAAAAAGGCTCGACCTGCGCTGAACCGGCGCGGCCGAAAACAAACGGGAGGCCGCCCCCAAAGGGTCGACCTCCCGCGTTTTACGGGCTTGTTTCTCAACAGGCCCCTATTTATTGTCGATCTGTCCCGGCGGGCCTCACTTTATCGGCTCGCCGGCGGCTTTTTTGGCCTCGATCTCCCGCAAGGCGTCCTTGTAGGACAGGTTTACCCGGCCCTTCTCGTCGATCTCAATGACCTTCACCCAGATCATATCGCCGATGTTCACCACATCCTCCACCTTCTCCACCCGGTGGTTGGCCAGCTTGGAGATATGCACCATGCCGTCCTTGCCGGGGGCCAGCTCCACGAAGGCGCCGAACTGGAGGATGCGCACCACCTTGCCGTAGTACAGCGCGCCCACCTCGGGCACGAACACGATGGTCTCGATCATCTTCTTGGCCACCTCGCAGGCCTCCGCGTTGGGGGAGGCGATGTGGATGGTGCCGTCCTCCTCGACGTCCACCTGGGCGCCGGACTCGGCGGTGATCTTCTGGATCACGGACCCGCCCTTGCCGATCACGTCCCGGATCTTGTCCTGGTCGATCCGCATGGTCAGCATCTTGGGGGCGTACTTGCTCACTTCGGGGCGGGGCCTGGCGATGCAGGGCAGCATGACCTCATCCAGGATGGCGTACCGGGCGTCCCGGGTGATCTCCAGCGCCTCCTTGATGATGGCGTGGGACAGGCCGTCGTTCTTCAGGTCCATCTGGATGGCGGTGATGCCCGCCTTGGTGCCCGCCACCTTAAAGTCCATCTCTCCGTGGAAGTCCTCCACGCCCTGGATGTCGATAAAGGTGGTAAAGGAGCCGTCG
>CAZUWQ010000064.1:0-5550 GCA_964624195.1 uncultured Oscillospiraceae bacterium
GCGGGCTGACCTGACGGCCTCTTTCTTTTTCAGCAGTTCCTCCTTTGCCAGCTCGGCGGCGGCGCGGATATCCTCCCCGCGCACCGTATAGCGGCCGCTGGCCCGCATATTGGAGTAGCGGCCGCGGAACCGGCGGCTGTGCTTTTCCAGGCTGGCGATCTGCGCGCTGTACCGCTTCCGCAGAACGGCGGCCTGTTCGCCAACGCGGTCCTCCAGCTCCGTTTTGCCCAGGGACAGCTGGAGCTGCAGTTCCTCATTGAGCCTGGTGACGCCGGACACCAGCCGGGAGATCAGGGCCAGGTGGCGGATGGTGAGCACTACATCCACCAGCAGGACCACGCCCATCGCGCCGCACAGCGTACTGACCAGCCAGGGCGGTATGCTTTGGTACAGCTTCGCGATGGGCGGGTGGATCCAAAAGATGACCACATAGGACAGCAGGCCCCACACCAGCGCTACCCACAGGCAGACGCGCCCCTTGATATTGAAGCGGAAGTGGGAGTAGTCCCAGTACTTTACATGGGTAGTGGTCTCCAGCAGCCACGCCACAAAGTACTCCCAGGCGCTCATCACCACCACCGCGACCGAATAGAACAGGGGCAGGAAGCCCTTCAGCGGCGTGAAGAACAGGATCATCAGCAGCACGCCGGTGCCGTAGATGGGACAGATGGGGCCGTACAGAAAGCCTCTGGGCACCAGCCGCTTTTCGACGACGGAGCAGTAGCAGGTCTCCATCAGCCAGCCCAGAAAGGAGTACAGCATAAAGTACAGGAACAGCTCGTTCAGGGGATAGCCGAATAGGGTCAAGCCTTTTCACTCCTGTTGTCGTCGGAGAGCAGAACTCCGAGGATCCCGTTGTAAACGCGGTCCGGGTGCTGGGAAAAGCGCCGGACGATGGCATCTCCGTCCTCCCGGGTAGAAGCCAGCAGAGAGAGGGAGAACAGACAGCCCTGATCGTCGTCCAGGGCCAGACGGACAGAAAAGCCGCCATCGTCCAGGGGGACCACTTCTCCATGCACCTGGGCCTTGCGCTTCAGAGCGTCGTTCAGCGGGGCCAGCCGGCGGTCGCAGCGCCGGCGAATGACGGGGGAGAGGCTGCTCTCCCCGGCGGCGCTGTCCCGGCGGCCCTTTTCGGTGGCGGTATAGTATTCCCCATCCTGGCTGAGATGCTTGCTGTCCACCAGCTCAGCCACCGCCTCGGCATAGATAAAATAGTCCACGCCGTCGTCGCACATCACAAGGTCCGTAAGGGTAGCAAAGTCGATGGGCGCCGCTGCGCGGGTCATCAGATAGAGGATCAGCAGCTTTACGTCCAGCTTGTTGTGAATAAAGCCAGCCAAGGCGCGGCCTCCTTTCAGGATGCGGTCGTGAGACCAATTGGAAAGCGATCTAATATATTATACCTGAAAGGGGCAGCGCGTACAAGTAAAACATTTTCGACCGTCATTCGGCGGGCCGAGCCGTTGAAACGCGGGGCAGCTGGTCCGCCCTGGTGACAAAGATGTGGTACAGGCGGGAGAGGTACTCCCAGGTGGCCCGGTCCAGCGTCCCCGTGACCGGAAGTCCGGCCAGCGCCTGGACCAGGCGCAGGTCCTTTTGGGTGCTGCCGCTGTTGTGACCGTCCGGGTCATTGCGGCTGAAATTGCTCAGTACGAGGGCCAGGGAGTTCAGCATAGCCTGGGCCAGCCGGATCTGCTGGCCGGCCTCTCCCGCTCCGGCCTGAAAGGACCCGTCGGGCAGCACCCGGAGCCGGCTGGGCTCCGAGCTGGTCATCTGCTCCTTTTCATAGGCCGCGGTGATGGCGTCCCAGGTGGCGTTATTTACCACACCAGTGACCGGAGGAAAAAAGTCCCGCTGAAAGGTCATGACGGCCTCTAAGGTGGGCTCGTCGAACGCACCGTTTACCACCAGGCGCGGCAGCGAGGAGGCGTGGATCGCCAGTTCATTGAGCATATATTGCAGCCTGCGGATGGAGCGCTCGTTGGGGTTGGCGTCCGTCACGCCGGTTTCCATTGGAGTTGTTTCCATTTCAGTCTCATCCTTTCAGTCAGCCGTTGTAGCTGAGGTCTGTGCCGGGGAATTGCCCCGCTGCCACGGCGTTGATGATCTCGTCCCGGCCCACGGGCAGGTTGGCTTGATCCAGCACCGTATTGGCGATACCCAGGTATTTGTCGTAGACGCGCATCCATGTCTCCGCGTTGACCACCCCGGTGGCCCGGAGCCCCAACGCGCGCTGGGCGGCCAGCACCGATTGGCGGGTCCGCTCGCCGAAGATGCCGTCTATGACTGGACTGGGGATGGCGCTGTCAAACTGTCCCAAAATGGACAGGAGGTATTGCAGCGCGGATACCGCCTGCCCCTGATCGCCCTCCTGAAGGGGCGTCCCTAAGGCGGGCGGCTTGATCTGGGTGAAGGACTGCCCCTCGCTGACCAGTTCGGACAACCGGGTGACGCCCGCGTAGAGAAACACCAGCTGATACCAGGTGGCGCGGCCCACCACGCCGTCAGGGGTCAGATTGAATATGGATTGGAATTTTTTCACGGCCTCCTCGGTCTGGGGACCGAAGATGCCGTCCGCGGGCCGGATCTTTGGGATGGCAGGGTAGTTTTGGGAGACCCGGTCAAGCATGACCTGAAGCGCCACGACCTCCTCGCCGTAGCTGCCGCCGCGCAGGGCATAGCCGGGATAAGAGTTGGTGATGTCCCGGATGGGCGCGTTGCTCACCAACTCGATATTGTTGCCGTAGTAGCGGCGCAGAATGTCAATGGCGCTGTAGCCCTGTCTGGCCAGTGCCTCGCTTCCCCACTGGGAGAGGCCGTCGCAGGTGGTGGTGCTGCCGTTGCAGAATTTGGCGGCCAGCGGCTCCACAAAGCCGATGCGCCGGATATAGGTGTTGAACAGCTCGTCTACGATGCGGTCGGTGGTCTCAAAGGTGGAGCGCCCCCGGATGAATTTCTGATCGTTCCTGGTGGAGTTGGTAATTTCAAAGTCGTAGCCCCGGCTGCGATAGTATTCCGTGTAGACCCGGTTGAGCGCAAAGGAGACCTGGGCCAGGATATTGGCGCGCAGCGCCGCCTCAGGCCAGGTGGGATAGATCTCGCTGGAGGCGACGTTTTTGATATAGTCCGGAAAGGAGACGGTGACATTCTCCGCCGCCTGATCCGCAGGGGCCAGGTGTACGGTGATGCTTTGCGGGATATAAGGAGTTACCGCGATCGGCATAACGCTGCCCCCCTTGTCAAAGATCCTGTGGCGTGACCACGGTCATTTCTACGTTGTCCTCGCCCCGCAAAACAGGTTCCGCAAGGGGGATCAGCGCCACATTCAGCACCGACTCCACGCCCGAAAAGACCTGCAGGCCCTGAAAGGCCGCGATCCTGTAATCAGGGTGCTCTGCCAGCATCATATAGCTGGCGAAGGGGACAACTGAGCCGGGCTGCTGGCTCAGTTCTTTGTCGGGCGCGTCCAGCACAATGGGACCGGCGACGCCGCTGCTGTTGGTCATCTGGACGGACAACAGCTGAAAGCGGCCATCCGGCTCCGGAGCGGAGACTACTACGGTGGCGCCGGGAACGGGTATCTGGGCCCGGGAGGTGAACACACGGACCAGTAAGGAACCTGTTTGCGACATGAGAGATCCCTCCTCCTGAATTTAATACCATAATATGTGATCCCCAAAATAAATGTGAAACATTGTTAAAATATTTGACAAGAATGTGAGGATAGAGTAAAATATAATTATCTTTAATCTGCCATAGATCATGATATGGCTGACGAGGGGCGCGTTATGAAAAAAGATAAGATATCATCGGCGGTGATCCGTCGGCTGCCGCGCTATTATCGGCATCTGGACGATCTGTACCGGGCGGGCACAGTGCGTATTTCCTCGGGGGCGCTGGCCAAATCCATGGGGCTGACAGCATCCCAGATCCGGCAGGACCTGTCCTGCTTCGGCGGCTTTGGGCAGCAGGGGTATGGCTACAACGTGGAGCGGCTGCGGGGCGAGGTTGCCGATATCCTGGGCATGAACCGCGACCATACGGTGCTGATCCTGGGGGCGGGCAATCTGGGCCGCGCGCTGATCGAGAACTTCCCCTTCCAGGCCAACGGTTTTCGGCTGGTGGCCGCCTTTGATATCGACCCGCTGCTGGTGGGGACCCGGCTGGGCGGGGTGCCTGTCTATCATACCGATATGCTGGAAAGCTATATGCGGGAGCACAACGTAAATGTGGGCGTGCTGACCGTACCGGGCAATGTGGCGACAGACATCGCCCGCCAACTGGTGTCCTATGGCGTGGAGGGGATCTGGAATTTCACCAATGTGGAGCTGCCGGAGCAGGAGATGGAAGGCATCCAGGTGGAAAACGTCCACTTTGCGGACAGTTTACTTACCCTGAGTTACATGATCACAGAGGGAGAACTATGAAAAAACGCTGTCTTGTGATTGCCGCGGTGGGACTTGTCCTGCTGCTCAGCGGGGTCGCGGCCGCGGCCGGTGGGTCGCAGAGCGATCCGCTGGTCTCCAAAAGCTATTTGGAGGGCACCTTTGCGGAGAGCCTGAGCGCCGCCGTGACGAAGACTGTGACCCAGGGGACGCAGGCGGTCTGGCAGGCGGCCCTGGACAAGCTGGACCAGATGGGCAAGGCCTATCTTACCCAGGTGGGCGGCGTCCCGGACGGGGCGGCGCCCGATGAGGACTGGAATGTGTCCCAGTCCTTTACGCCGGGCGGCGGGGAGAAGGCGGACAGCGTTACGCTGTCTGCCGGCTCCGGGCTGCTATGGACGTCTGGTACGGCGACGGTCAGCGGGGTGTTGGTGGATGTGACCGCCGGCCAGGAGGTGGCAGAGGGGGGAACGGTCCAGACCGGCCACCGCTATCTGGCGGCGGAGCAGACTGTGATCACCGTGACCTCCCGGACAGCCCACTGGTCGGTGGAGGGGCAGTGGTCGACCACCTCCGACGGGATCTCTGTGGTGGAACTGCCCTTTACAGACGTGCCGGAGGGCAGCTGGTACTATGACGCGGTGTGCTATGTGTATGAGCGGGGCCTCTACGCCGGAATGTCGCCCACGGAGTTTGCCCCCGGTCAGTCCATGCAGCGGGGCATGATGACGACGGTGCTCCACCGCATGGCGGGCACGCCTCATGTGGAGTACGCCCCGATATTTACCGATGTGCCGGAGGGGCTGTGGTACACGGAGGGCACCATCTGGGCCGGCCAGCAGGGCGTGGTCTCCGGAATTGGCGACGGCCTGTTTGCGCCGCAGAGCGATGTACAGCGGCAGCAGATCGCGGTGATCCTGTATAACTATACCCGGTCTCTGGGCAAGGATGTGTCCGCCAGGGGAGACCTGACCGCGTTTCCCGACAGCGGAAGCGTGGCTGGCTGGGCCGAGGAAGCCATGAGCTGGGCCGTGGGCAGCGGCATTCTTACCGGCAGTGACGGCAAGCTGCTCCCCGCCAGCAGCGCCACCCGTGCGCAAGTGGCTATCATGCTGCAGCGCTTCCAGAGCTTGCTTGGAGAAACTACATGAGAAGAAAAAGCGAG
>CAZUWQ010000065.1:0-5544 GCA_964624195.1 uncultured Oscillospiraceae bacterium
CCACATCCCCCAGGGGGAGACGGTGGCGGTGGTGGGCCCCTCCGGCGGCGGCAAGTCGACCCTGTGCCAGCTGATCCCCCGCTTCTACGACGTCACCGGCGGCCGCATCCTGGTGGACGGCCTGGACGTGCGGGACGTCACCCAGCACTCTCTGCGGCAGAACATTGGCATCGTCCAGCAGGACGTGTTCCTCTTTGCCGGCACCGTGCTGGACAACATCCGCTACGGCCGGCCCGACGCCACTGAGGAGGAGATCGTGGAGGCCGCCAAACGGGCGGAGATCTATCATGACATCATGGAGATGCCCGACGGCTTCAACACCTATGTGGGCGAGCGGGGCGTCATGCTGTCCGGCGGCCAGAAGCAGCGGGTGTCCATCGCCCGCATCTTCCTGAAAAACCCGCCCATCCTCATTCTGGACGAGGCCACCTCCGCCCTGGACTCGGTAACGGAGGCCCGCATCCAGTCCGCCTTTGACGCGCTGGCAAAAGGCCGCACCACCCTCATCATCGCCCATCGCCTGTCCACCATCCGCAACGCCCACCGCATCATCGTGGTGGACGACAACCACATCATCGAGGAGGGCACCCACGCCGAGCTGATGGAGAAAGGCGGCGAATACGCCCAGCTCTACAGCGTCCAGAAGTCCGTGGCCGTGTGATCAGGAGGGCTCATGAACAAAACCGACTTGCTCGACCGATTTGCCCGGGACCCGGAGGAGCGGCTGGTCCTGGCCCGCGTGCTGGACCAGATGGACCGGGCCCAAAGCCGCTCCATCCCCTGCGCCACCCAATTCCTCTCCCCCGCCCGGCGGGCGGCGGCGGAGCCTCTGCTGGCCGCCGCAGGACACCCGAAATGTCTCTTTCATGGCGGCTATGAGGGGGCGGAGCGGACGGTGTGCGTCTTCCTCCCTGACTGGCAGGAGCCCGAGGACTGGGCGGCGGAGGACGCCCTGGCCGCCGTGGAGGCTGTCTTTCCTCCCGGCGCCCAGCTCACCCACCGGGACCTGCTGGGCGGACTGATGGGCGTCGGCCTCACCCGGGAGAAGGTGGGTGACATCCTGGTAGGTGAAACTGCCGCTCAGATCATCGCCCTCCGGGAGGCCGCCCCCATCATCCTCACCCAGTTCGACCAGGCGGGCCGGTGCCGCCTGAAGCTTCGGGAGCTTCCCCTGTCCCGGCTGACTCCCGCCCCGGCGGAGATCAAGCTGGTGAAGGACACGGTGGCCACTCTCCGGCTGGACGCGGTGCTGGCCTCCGGCTTTTCCCTGGCCCGGAGCAAAGCCGCCGACCTCATCGCCGCCGGCCGGGTCAGCGTCAACCACCGGGAGTGCGTCAAGGCGGACAAGGCCGTGGCCCAGGGGGACATCCTCACCTGCCGGGGCCTGGGCAAATGCGTGCTCGCCGCTGTGGGCGGCCAGTCCCGCAAGGGCCGTATCATCATTGAAATAGAACGGTATTTATGAGCTTATCCCTTCAGGGCAAAAGGAGGACCATATGGAGCAGGCAAAGATCGACCGTATCAACGAGTTTGCCCGCCGGGTCAAGGCCGGCGAGAGCCTCACCCCCGCCGAGCTGGCCGAGCGGGACGCCCTGCGCCGGGAGTATATCGACAGCGTAAAGGTCAACCTGGCCTCCCGGCTGGACCACACCTGGGTGGTGGACTCCAACGGCGAAAAGCGCAGGCTGACCCGGCGGGACCGGACAGAATAGGCATTGACAGCCGCCTTCTGTCGGTACTCCGCTTCCTCCCCCGCGGGGTGAGCGCGAACACAAGCGCGTCCCTATAAAAAAACTCCCAGCCCGCGGGCTGGGAGTTTTTTTGTACAGGAAAGCTTACAGGATGAAGCAGATCACCAGGGTCAGCACCATAAATACGATGGCGACCCACTTGGTCATCTTCGCCAGACGGGCGTCGGCGGACTTGGCCTTGTTCTTGGACAGGAAGGTATCGGCGGCGCCGCCGATGACACCGGACAGGCCGGCGCTCTTGCCGGACTGGAGCATCACGATGGCGATCAGCGCAAGGGCGATAATGAAATAGATGATAGACAAAATGATTTGCGGAGCGGTCATGCTATTCAATCCTTTCGGTATCAGAAATCATAGAAAGGGCGCGCTGCCCCTCACAGGTAACTGGTATCATAACACAACCGCCGCCCAATTGCAAGGTTTTTTTCAGGCTCTGGGCCCCACGGAGGAAAAACTCCGTCAGGCGGCCTTCTTCTCCGCGGGCGCCTCCGCCGCCGGGCGGGGCGGCTTCCGCCCCCGGACATGGCCCACAGCGGTGACGATGCCGGTGACGACCAGCACCAGATAGCAGCTCATGGTCCGGCTGAGGATCATGGCCGGGGCCACCAGCGCCGCCCCGAAGATCACCGCGAAGCCCCGGAGGAACACGTTTTCCGCCGCGCCCGCCGCCCCCGGCAGGGGCAGATAGCCCACGGCGATGGTACACAGCACCTGGAGGGCGAACACCTCCCACAGCCCCGCCCCGGTAAGGCCGAAGGCCCGGTAGATGAGGTAGGGCATCCCATAGGAGCAGCCCAACTGACCCGCGCTCATGAGCAGCACCCTGGGAAACAGGCTGGGGGTCTTCCGGATGACCGCCGCCCCCCGCCGGTATTCCTCCACCTGCACGTCCAGCTTCTCCTCCCAGGCGGCCCGGTCCATACCGGGCCGTACCCGCGCCGCCAGCGCGATCAGGGCCCGGCACAGCTTACGCGCCGGGTCAGGCCGGAACAGGAACAGGATCATGACCACATTGAGCACGATGAAGATCATAAAGCCCACGCCCAAAAGAAAGCCGATCCGGCCCCCCAGCCGCTCGGTGAGGTCCTGGCTGGTCACCAGCGCCGCCACGCCGTATCCCACCATGGCGGTGTGGTAGCCGATGGTGATGAGCAGCATATCGATGGTGCCGGAGGCCGGCGGCACCCCATCCCGGTTCATATAGTAGATCTGGGCCGGCTGCCCACCGGTGGCGGAGGGGGTGATGTTGCTGAAAAAGAACCCGGTACAGGAGTAGAAATAGCATTTGCGGAAGGGCTGGGGGCAGTCCAGCGCCCGGAGGATCCAGTGGGTGGACTTGGCCTCAAAGCCGATGAACAGGGCCATCACCGGCACGCCCAGCAGCAGCACCCGCCAATCGGCCGACAGGATAGCCTCCGCCAGCTGGCCTGGCGTCTGCTCCTTCAGGATGGTATATGCCGTCCACCCCAACAGCGCGGCCATCAGCGCCACCCAGATCAAATTTTTTCGTTTCAAGCGCAGACCCCCCTCAGGGTGTGGAAGCACAGCTCCTCCGCCCAGCAGACCGGGCCCTGGCTCAGGCTCCCGGCCAACTCGTCCATGGCCCGCTCCATGCCGGCCAGCAGCTTATCGTCATAGATGGCGCTCCGAATGGCCTCCAGGCAGGCGCTCTCCTCCTTGGCCACGATGCGCGCCATGCCGTGGCTCACCAGAAAGCGGGCGTTCTCCCGCTCCTGCTCCAGGAACGGCTCCCACGCCAGCAGGGGCAGGCGGGCGGCAATGGCCTCAAAGGTGGTAACGCCCCCCGGCTTGGACAGCATCAGGTGGGCGCGGCCCATATAGTAGGGCACCTCCCGGGTAAAGGATACCACCTCTACGTTCCCGTATTTTCCACGCAGGCGGCGGTACAGCTTCTCATTCCGCCCGGTGAGGATGGTGGTATGTACGTCGGGCAGGGCGTTGAGCGCCTCGTAAAAGGAGTCCTGCCGGGGCATCAGCCCCAGGCCGCCCCCCATGATCAGCAATTGACGGGGCCCCTCCTGCCGCCGCTGGCCGGGGTCGAACCGGCTGTCCACCGGCACGCCCATGACCACGATCCGCTCCGGGCACACCCCCTTGGCCACCAGCCCCTCCCGCACGGCGGCGGAGGGCACCAGATAGCCGTCGGTGCCCGTGTGGAGCCACTCGCTGTGGCAGGTCACGTCGGTGATACAGGTGACCAGCGGCAGCCGGCTGCCCCGCTTCCGTTTATAGAGCGCGACCGCCCCGGAACACACCGGATGGGTGGACAGCACCAATTCCGGCCGCGCGTCGGCCAGGAGCCCGTCCAGCCGGCGGGTCAGCCGCACGGCGATGGGAGGCTCGCCCTCCGCGTTCCGGGTCATGTGATGGACCAGATTATAGATCCCGCCCCAGTAGGTGACCAGAAAATCAAACCCACGGTACATGGCGGGGGCCAGCTTGGGCAGCGCATAGTCAAACAGGTCCACCACCCGTGTCCGGTGGCCTCTCTCCTCCAGCCGCTCGCTCAACGCCTGTGCCGCCGACCAGTGCCCCATGCCGAATTTTCCGGTCAAGATCAAAATATCCACAGTATATCCTCCTCGCGGCGGCAGAAAACAGCTCTTGTCCCCCGCCGGAAACATGATATACCTGGTTTCTTAGCTTTTTCCTGCTCTGTTATTTAAGTTTATCTTAAGGATCGGCGTAAAATTCACCGGCCTGCCCCGTCCGCGGCGGTCTCCCCGGCCCGGACAGCTTCTCCTCCGTCAGCCACACGAGACGCTCCGGCGGCCGGTCGTGGCAGCACACCGCCGCCCGCCACCCCTGTCCCCCATAGCTTCCGCAGGGGCAGTCCGGCGGCGGCGCCGCGAGCCGGGGCGGGAACAGGGGCGCGTCCTCCCGCTTGCACCAGCTCTCCTTCCGGGTCCACAGCCGGGCAAAATCCTCCCAGCTGCCGTCAAACTCCGCCAGTTCCCCGGCGGACAGGGCGTATTGGATCACCCCCGCCCGATGGGGCCGGACCAGCTCAATGTCCGCCCCCACCGGCCCCGCGTCAGACAGGGCGCAAAGGGCATACCCCCCGCTGTGGGACAGGGACAGCCACCGGTCCGACCGGTCCGCGAACAGGGGCTTGCCCCGTCCGCTGCGGGTCAGCTCCGGCGCCGCGTCCCACCCCCAGGCCAGTCCCACGGCGGCGGCCAGCAGCGGACCGGTCAGCAGCCGGCCCTCCCCGCCCAGGACGGCAAACGCCTGCGTCATACCCTCGCCTCCGCGTAAAGCAAAACGCGGGAAGCGGACGGCCATACCGCAGACCGCCCGCCGTCTCCGCTCGTCAACAGGGCGCCGCCCGGCAGCCGCCGCTTCACCGGTAGTCCCTCTTGTCCTCCGGCACCGTATAGTTCTCCATCACGTCCTGCAGCGCGTCCATATACTTTTTGGAGCGGTGCACCACAAAGGCGTCCGGGTCGATGGGCATATCCAGCTCGTCCATCCGGCGGACGGACCAGATATACAGCGCGTCCAGGGCTGGCATCAGCCGTTTGCCCGCGTCGGTCAGCTCATAGGACACCTTGGGCGGCACCACGTCATAGGCGATACGCTTCACCAGCCCGTCCTCCACCAGCTCCTTCAGCTGCTGGCTGAGCACTTTCTCCGACAGGGGAAACACCCGCACAGCGTAGTTGAACCGGATGGAGCCGACGGTGTCGATCTCATGCAGTATGGTCATCTTCCACTTCCCGCCGATGCACTGCTGAATGTAATGGTACGGATTCATTGCCTGGCCGCCGTT
>CAZUWQ010000066.1:0-5510 GCA_964624195.1 uncultured Oscillospiraceae bacterium
GGCGTACTTCTCCGTCTCGGCGATCCGCAGCTGGGTCAGCCCCTGCCGGGAGATGTACTCACCGAAGATGTTGGCCAGCTTCTCCCTGGGGTAGGCCACCTCCACGTTGGGCATGGCGGCGTCATACTCGGTGGTGCACACGTACCGCACCGGGAAGAAGCCCTTTTTCCGCTCGAACCCCGTAAAGTCCGGGTCCACAAAGGCCCGGGTGATCTCCCTGGCCCGGTCGGGCCGGAAGTTGTAGAAGATGATGGAGTCCCCGGCGGACACCGCCCCGTCCCTGACGCACACCACCGGCTCCACAAACTCGTCGGTGACGCCCGCGTCATAGGATCTCTGCACCGCCGCCGCGGGGTCCGGCTCAAAGGGACCCTCTCCATACGCGATGGCGGCATAGGCCCGCTCCACCCGCTCCCAGCGGTTGTCCCGGTCCATGGCGTAATACCGGCCCATCACCGTGGCGATCCTGCCCAAGCCCAATTTGTCCAGGTAGGACTGGAGCTGTTCCACAAAGCCCTTGCCGGAGGTGGGGGGCACGTCCCGCCCGTCCAGGAAGCAGTGGACGAACACCTTCGTCAGCCCCCGCCGCTTGGCCATATCCAGCAGGCCGAACAGGTGGGTGATGTGGGAGTGGACGCCGCCGTCGCTGAGCAGGCCGTACAGGTGGAGGGCGGCGCCCGTCTCCTTACAGGCGTCCATAGCCTTCACATAGGGGGCCTTCTCAAAGAACCGCCCCTCCTTGATGTCCAGGCTGATGCGGGGCAGGTCCTGGAACACCACCCGGCCCGCGCCGATGTTGGTGTGGCCCACCTCGCTGTTGCCCATCTGCCCTTCCGGCAGCCCCACGTCCAGCCCGGAGGCGGACAGCCTGCAGCAGGGGTTGGCCGCGAAAATGCGGTCCAGATTGGGCGTCCGGGCGGCGGCAATGGCGTTGTCTCCCGGCACCTTGTCCGGGGCGATGCCAAAGCCGTCCATGATAATCAGTGTAACAGGAGTTTTATTCATAGCTTACTCTTGGTTCGCGGCGTTGATGATCGCCATGAAGTCGTCCGGCTTCAGGGACGCCCCGCCGATGAGCCCGCCGTCGATGTCCGGCTGGGCCAGCAGCTCCGCGGCGTTCCTGGCGTTCATGGACCCGCCGTACTGGATGGTGACGGCCCGGGCCACCCGGGCGCCGTACTGCTTGCGGATGATGGCGCGGATATGGGTGCACACGGCCCCCGCCTCCTGGGCGGTGGCCGTCTTGCCGGTGCCGATGGCCCAGATGGGCTCATAGGCGATGACCACCCGGCGCACCTGTCCCTCGGTGAGGCCGGCCAGCGCGACCTTCACCTGGTAGGAGATCAGCTCCTCAGTGACGCCCACCTCCCGCTGCTCCAGGCTCTCGCCCACGCACACGATGGGGCGCAGGCCCGCGTCCAGGGCGGCCTTGACCTTTTTGTTCACGGTGAAGTCGGTCTCATTGTAATACTGGCGGCGCTCGGAGTGGCCGATGATCACATATTTGGCCCCCACGTCCTTCAGCATCTCCACCGTCACCTCGCCGGTATAGGCGCCGGAGGCCTCGAAGTGGCAGGTCTCGCCGCCGATAGACACACGGGTGTCCTTGAACAGCTTCACCGCGCCGGGGATATTCACACCGGGGACGCACAGCACCACCTCGCACCACTTGTGCTTGCCCAGCATGGGCTTGATGGCCTCCGCGTATGCCCGGGTCTCGGTGAGCGTCTTATTCATCTTCCAGTTCCCGGCGATAATGGTTTTCCGGTATTTCAAATTCATATCAAAACGGCTCCTTTCTCTTTATCCCAGCGTCCTTTTATTTGTCCAGCAGGCACGCCACCCCCGGCAGCTCCTTGCCCTCCATAAACTCAAGGGACGCGCCTCCGCCGGTGCTGATATGGGTCATCTTGTCGGCATAGCCCAGCTGCTGCACCGCGGCCGCGGAGTCGCCTCCGCCGATGATGGTGATGGCATGGGTCCTGCTCAGCGCCTCGGCCACCGCCTCGGTGCCCTTGGCGAAGGCGGGGAACTCGAACACGCCCATGGGCCCGTTCCAGATCACCGTGCCCGCGTCCTTCACCGCGTCGCAGTAGAGCTTCACTGTCTCCGGGCCGATGTCCAGGCCCTGCCAGCCGTCGTCGATCTCTCCGGCCCTGACCACCTTGTGGTTGGCGTCCGCGTCAAAGGCGTCCGCCTCCACCGTATCCACCGGCAGCAGCAGCTTCACGCCCTTGGCCTCGGCTTTCCCGATCATCTCCAGGGCGTAGTCCTCCCAGTCCTCCTCCAGCAGGCTGCCGCCCACCTTTCCGCCCTGGGCGGCGGAGAAGGTGTAGGCCATGCCGCCGCCGATGATGATGGTGTCGGCGATCTCCAGCAGGTTGTTGATGACTCCGATCTTGGACGACACCTTGCTGCCGCCCAAAATGGCCACCAGGGGCCGTTTGGGGTCGGCCAGCGCGCCGCCGATGACCTCCAGCTCCTTCTGGATCAGGAAGCCGGACACGGCGGGCAGGTACGCGGCCACGCCGGCGGTGGAGGCATGGGCGCGGTGTACCGCGCCGAAAGCGTCGGATACGTACACGCCGTCCGCGCCGGCCAGGCCGGCCAGCGCCTTGGCCGTGGCGGGATCGTTCCTGGTCTCGCCCTTGTCGAACCGGGTGTTCTCCAGCAGCAGGATCTGACCGGGCTTCAGGGCGGCGGCCTTGGCCTGGGCGTCCGGCCCCACCACGTCGGCCGCCATGATGACCTCCCGGCCCAGCAGCTCGCTCAGCCTCTTTGCCACGGGGGCCAGGGTCAGGGCGTCCAGGGACTTCTTCCACTTCGCCTCAGTCAGCTCCGCGGGGTCCTTGCCCTTTTCGGTCTGCTTCTTCACCCACTTCTCAAAGTCAGGCTCCGGCTTTCCCAGATGAGAACAGGCGATGACCGCCGCCCCCTGATCCAGCAGATACCGGAGGGTGGGCAGCGCCGCCCGGATGCGCTTATCGTCGGTGATCTCCCCGGTCTTTTTATCCTGGGGCACGTTGAAGTCGCAGCGGCAAAGGACCTTTTTGCCCTTCACGTCCACGTCCCTGACTGTTTTCTTGTCGTATTTCATGCGAATGCTCCTTTCCATATATGCGGAAAAACGGATACGATATGTACGGGCTGTTCCACGCCGCCTCAGCGGACAGGCCGGCGAAGCCCCATCTCCCCCACACCGGACAGGCCGGGGAAGCCCTGCTGCTTCAGCGCCTCATAGGTGAGGATGGCCACCGAGTTGGACAGGTTCAGGCTCCGGGCGTCCTCCCGCATGGGGATGCGCAGGCAGCGGTCATGGTACCGCTCCCGGAACGCCTGGGGCAGGCCGGCGGTCTCCTTGCCGAAAAACAGCCAGCAGCCGTCCCGGAAGCGGGCCGCGGTATAATCCCGGGGCGCCTTGGTAGTAGCCAGCCACAGGTCAGGCTCCGGGTGGCGGGCAAACAGATCGTCCAGACTTGAGTATACCGTCAGGTCCACCATGGGCCAGTAGTCCAGCCCCGCCCGCTTCACCGCCTTTTCGCTGATGTCGAACCCCAGCGGCTCCACCAGATGCAGGCGGCTGCGGGTCGCGGCACAAGTGCGGGCAATATTGCCGCAATTCTGCGGGATTTCAGGTTCTACCAACACAATATTGACCATAACCTGGCCCCCTGACCCAGTCATTATATCCGCTCCGCTCTCAAATTACAAGAGAAAATCCAACGAAAGTGTCAAAAATTTAACTTTTGTCTCCGGCCGCCAAAATTTTCTCTCCACAGCCCTCTGTTTTTTCTGAAGCTATTGCCAAAATTTCCGAAAATATGATACAATGTACATAGCTTCGCGCGGTCGGCTGCCGCGCGCCTTTTGGGGGAGGTCTTTTCATGTCCACCATGATCATCGGCATCGCCGGAGGCACCGGCTCCGGCAAGACCACGCTCACCCGCAAGCTCCAGGCCATTTTCGGCCCGGATGTGTCCGTGGTGTACCACGACAACTACTATAAAAAGCACGAGGGCATGACCTACGACCAGCGGGCCGCCCTCAACTACGACCACCCCGACTCCTTCGACACCGACCTGATGGTGTCCGATCTGAAGCGCCTGGCCGCGGGCGAGACCATCCACTGCCCCGTCTACGACTACACCATCCACAACCGCTCGGAGGACACGGTGGAGGTCCGGCCCACCAAGGTGGTCATCGTGGAGGGCATTCTGATCTTTGAGAACAAGGCGCTCCGGGACCTGATGGACATCAAAATCTTCGTGGACACCGACGCCGACGTGCGCATCCTCCGCCGCATTCTCCGGGACGTGAAGGAGCGCGGACGCTCCCTGGACTCGGTCATCGACCAGTACCTCACCACCGTCAAGCCCATGCACGAGCAGTTCGTCCAGCCCAGCCGGCAGTACGCCGACATCGTGGTGCTGGAGGGCGGGCACAACCTGGTGGCCCTGGACATGATCGTCCAGCGTATCCGCAGCCACATCAATGGGGATAATACGGAGAGGAAAAGACAGCCTGCCGGAGAGGAGCCTCCGGCGCGCTGAGAAGATCTTCTGAAATTTTTCTTCCGCCGGGAACCTTTTCTGTTTCCCTGCGTCTAACGCTGCGGCGCGGCCCGCCGGGCCCCGCCTATCACGACATTTTTAAGGAGTAGTGACATCATGATCAAAAGAATCACCGCGCTTGCCCTGACCGTTCTGCTGGCCCTGTCCCTGTGCGCCTGCGGCGCCAGGCAGGAGGAGGCCTTTTCCGCCGATCTGGCCGCCTTCTACGAGACCCTCTATCAGGGGGACGACGCGCCCATGATGATGCCGTTGGAGGACGAGGAGATGCTGGACTACGTCTATCCCGGCCTGTCCGACATCGAGCTGAAGCAGAGCGTGATCTACACCGCCGCCATCTCCGCCGTCGCCGCCGAGTGCACCATGGTGGAGGTCGCCGACGCCGGCGACGTGGACGCCGTAAAGAGCATCTTCGAGGAGCGGATCAGGACCCAGGTGGGCGATGACGAGACCCCCGGCGGCGCCTGGTATCCCGAGACCATCGAGCAGTGGGAGAAGAACTCCGAGATCGTGGTCAAGGGCAGCTACGTCTGCCTGTTCGTGGGCGAGAACAAGGACGACATGGTCGCCGCCTTCAACGCCCTGGGCGAGAGCAAGTAACGCCGGTAACATCAATGCCGCGCCGCAGGGGCCGCCGTGTGGCGGCCTCTGCGCTTTTACGAGGTGAGCCTATGGTATTCTCCACCCCATATTTCTTATTTCTATACCTGCCCCTGTCGCTGCTGCTGTACTATATCACGCCGCTGAAGCTGCGCAACCTGGTGCTGCTGATCCTCAACCTGATCTTCTATGGCTGGGGCGAACCGGTGTATATCCTCATCATGTTCGCGTCCATCGCCATCGACTACACCCACGGGATGCTGGTCGCCCGGTGCAAGAGCAGAGGCAACCTCCGGGGCGCCAAGGCGGCGGTGGCCTCGTCGGTCATCTTCAACCTGGCCC
>CAZUWQ010000067.1:0-5421 GCA_964624195.1 uncultured Oscillospiraceae bacterium
GAAAGGTCATGCAGGTGGTGGAGTTTCAGCACGTAAAGCCCGGCAAGGGCGCCGCCTTCGTGCGTACCAAGATGAAGAACGTCATCACCGGCGCGGTCACCGAGACCTCGTTCAACCCCACCGCCAAGTTTGAGGAGGCCTTTATCGAGCGCAAGGACATGGAGTACAGCTACAACGACGGCGACCTGTACTACTTCATGGACATGGAATCCTTTGAGATGCTCCCCGTCAACAAGAGCATCCTGGGCGACAACTTCAAGTTCGTCAAGGAGAACATGACCTGCACCATCAAGTCCTACAAGGAGAAGGTCTTCGCGGTGGATCCCCCGAACTTTGTGGACCTGGAGGTCACGGAGACCGACCCCGGCTTCAAGGGCGATACCGCCACCAACGTGACCAAGCCCGCCAAGCTGGAGACCGGCTGCGAGATCAAGGTGCCCCTGTTCATCAACCCCGGCGACAAGATCCGCATCGACACCCGTACCGGAGAGTATCTGGAGCGCTGCAAGGGCTGAAAAGGAGAACACACATGACGATCAGTGAAAAAGTGGCCTATATTCAGGGCCTGTTTGACGGTATGGGCCTGGACAAGGCCGACAAGGGCGAGACGAAGATCCTGTCCGAAATGCTGGACGTGCTGAAGGAGATCGGCGCGGAGCTGGAGGAAGTGGACGCCACGCTGGATGAGTACGGCGAGGAGATCGACGCCATCTCCGATGACCTGTCCGACGTGGAGGACGCCGTCTTTGAGGACGAGGACGACGAGGACGACGACCTTGACGACGATGACTTCTTCGAGGTGTCCTGCCCCAACTGCGGCGAGGACCTGGTCATTGACGACGCCGTGCTGGAGGCCGGCTCCATCGACTGCCCCGCCTGCGGCGAGAAATTTGCCCTGTCCTTTGAAGACGAGGACGGGGACGGGGACGAGGAATGACCGGTTTGAAAACGCTCAAAGGTCTGTATCTGTAGTATCTGTATATCTGTAACAGAAACGCCGGACGGGTCAGCCGTCCGGCGTTTTTTGTTGAAGGCTTGACAAGATCCGGCTTTTGACACATTTTGCGGCGTCATATTGTACCGCTGCCGCGGTCCGGCCTCCGGCGCGGTCCGTCCGGCGCTCAACCGCCGGTTTAGTCCGTCCGAAAATCAGTCCATTGCCTTTTTCGCCGGGATCGTATATCCTGAATACGCCGGCAGAAAATGAGTAAGGAGTGATCTCAATGGAGATCGGAGCACAGATCAAACAACTGCGCCTGCAACGGGGCGTCACCCAGGAGACACTGGCGGACAGGCTGAATGTCAGCGCCCAGGCGGTGAGCAAATGGGAGCGTGGGACGGCCCTGCCGGACATCCAGCTGCTGCCTGCCCTGTCCGCCTATTTCGGGGTGAGCATCGACCAGCTGTTTTCCCTGTCCGATGAAAACCGCCTGGAGCGCATCCAGAATATGCTGTGGGATGAGCGGGAGTTGGACCCCTCCGCCGTGAAGAGCGAGCGGGCCTTCCTGCTGGAGAAGGGCAGCCGGGAGCCGAAAAACGGCAAGGTATACGAGCTGTTGGCGGAACTGGAGAACCACCTGGCGGATGAGCACCGGGCCAGGGCGGCGGAGTATGCCAAGGAGGCGCTGGAGCGGACGCCGGGAAATAAGGACGCCCACAGCGAGCTGGTCATCGCCATGGGCGGTAAGCTGGAGGACTGGGACTTTGCCAACCACGGCAGGCTCATCGACTGGTATAAGAGCTATTTGGACAAAAACCCGGAGGACCGGGGCGGCATCATGTGGCTGCTGGATCAGCTCATCGACGACCAGCGGCTGGACGAGGCCCGGGAGTACCTGGCCCGGATGGAACAGGTGGATAACAGCTTCCGCACGCCGCTGTACCGGGGTCAGATCGCCTGGGCCGCCGGGGAGCACAAGGAGGCCATGGACGTCTGGGAGCGGATGTGCCGGGACTGGCCGGAGGAGTGGTGCGTGTGGCTGTCCATGGGCGATGTGATGGTAAGGGCCGGGCAGTATGAGCGGGCCAAGGAGTACTATCGCAAGTCGCTGGATATGCAGGCCCCGCCCAGGTACACCGACGGCACCACATCCATCGCTATGGTGTGCGAGCTCCAGGGGGACTACGCCGGCGCCATCGCCGCCAGGGAGGAGGAGATCGCCCTGCTGGCCGCCGAGTGGGACACCGTCAAGGGAGAGCAGGTGGACCAGAACCACCGGGAGATCGCCCGCCTGCGGGAGCTTATGAAACAGGCATAAAAAACGCCGGACAGGGTCAGCGGGCCTTGTCCGGCATTTTATCATATTATCCGATATAGCTGAACCGGGGACCGGCGTAGCCGTCCCGCTCCACCCATTCCGACCACATGGCGGCGGGGCGCACCCACAGGCCGCCCTCGCCGTACAGGGCGCGGTAGACCACCATGGGCTCCAGCGTCTCCGAGTGCCGGGCCACGCCCAGCAGCTCGTATTCGCTGCCCTTGAAGTGGCGGTAGCGCCCGGGCTTCAATTCGTCCATCCTGTCACCTCCATCCGGCAGAGACGGCCGGCGGCCATAAGGAGCTTTGCGTCGGCTTTACTCGGTGCGAAGCGCCTCCACCGGGTCCTTGCGGGCGGCGGAGCGGGCGGGGACCAGGCCGGCGATGACGGTGAGCAGGACGCTGATCAGCACCAGGATGACCGCGGCGCCCATCGGCAGGGCGGCGGACAACTCCGTCAGGCCGGTATACTTGTGGATCAGGAAATTGATGGGGAAGGTGAGCGCCACGCTGACCAGAATGCCCAGCACGCCGGCGGCCAGGCCCACAATGAGGGTCTCGGCGTTGAACACCCGGGACACGTCCCGCTTGGAGGCGCCCACGGCCCGGAGTATGCCGATCTCCTTGGTGCGCTCCAGTACGGAGATATTGGTGATGATGCCGATCATGATGGAGGACACCAGCAGGGAGATGGACACAAAGGCGATGAGCAGATAGCTGATGCCGCTGATGATGTCGGTGATGGAGCTCATGAGCAGGGCCACATAGTCGGTGTAGGTGATCTGGTCCTCCTCGGCCACGCCAGCATTGTAGTCGGAGATCAGGTCGGCCACCTTGTTCTTGTCAGCGAAGGTGAGGGCGTAGATGCTCACCGTGTCCGGGCTGTCCAGGTCCACATAGCCCAGCAGCTCCAGATTGTCCTCATAGGTGGAGCTGGACCGGGTGGGAGGCATATAGCGGTCGTACAGGTAGACAAACTGCCACGTTTCCAAAGGGGTGACGCCCATCTGAGCGTACTGGGGAGCCAGGTCGGTAACGCCCATGGACATATCCAGCATATCGGCCAGCTGGTCGGCGCTGAGGGCGCCCATGCGGGCTTCCACGGCCTGGGCGTACTGCTCCCGCACCTGCTGGGCGATGGCCTCCTCCACCTGACTGAACAGGGTCTCGTCGTCCATGTCGGCAATATAGGAGCGCACGGTCTCGCCGTCCACCCCCATCTCGTCGGCGTACCGCTGGACGATCATATCCTCAATGGACTCCCGGGTCATGCCCTCCATCTGCTGATCCACCATGGACTGCACATAGTCGTCGGCGGGCTGGCTCATCACGTCCAGATAGGCGTTGGCCCGCTCCTGACCGGACAGGGTGGACAGGTAGCCGGTGATGGCCTCCGTTTTCTCGTCCTCGGTGGGCTCCACGTCGTCCTCGGTGGGGAAGGGGAGGGCGGAGATCACATCCACGGTGGGGTCGGCCAGTTGGGCGGCGACGATCTCCGTGTTGGAGGTGGCCTCGATGACGTAGGAGGTGAGGGCGGCGGTGTAGCCGATGGAGCCGCTGAGTATATCGCCGGTCTCCCCGGTGGCCCGGGCCACGCCCACGATGGTGAGGGTGACGCCCACGTCGTCGCTGTTGTAGAGGTAGTCCATGCCGGCGTCGGTGGCGGACATATCGGTGTAGACGCCGGAGGCGTCCTTCTGGTAGTATTCGGCGGGGAGAATGAGCTTGAAGGAGTGAGCGCACAGCTCTTCATAGCTCCAGCTCTGCTGGTCCATCTCCACCTCCTGGCCGTGGGACATCTTATCCAGGATATCCGTCATCTCCTCCTGGGAGATGAGGCCCAGGGTGTACAGCATCAGGTCGGAGATCTCATCGTTCGAGTCCACGAACAGGATGACCTGGTCGGCGCTCTGCGGCCAGCTCCCGTAGAGCAGGTCGTACTGGTCATAGACCTGGTCGGCGATGAGTTCCCCGTCCTCGCCGGGAAGCAGCTCCTCCCACACCTCCATGGACTCGTACATGGAGCTCATGCTGGAGAATAAGGTGGAGTAGTCGCCGCCGTACATGGCGCTCATGGCGGCCTCCATGGCGGAGATCACGTCGCTTTTGAACACGGCGCCGTCCTCGTCCTGGGCGTAGATGTCAAAGTTGAAGTCGTAGCCGTACCGGACGGTGGCCAGGTCGGTAATTCCGCCGCCTCCGGCGTCAAGATACTCCTTGAAGTCCACCAGGTTGTTGGTGGAGGTCTGGGCGTTGAGCACGGAGTCCAGCATATCGAACATGACGGCGGAGGAGTAGACCCGGCCCTCCTGCCGGGGCTCGCTGTCTTCCTCCTCCCGGTTGGCGCCCATGAGGGAGCTCATCATGGCGGACATATCCATGCTCTCCGCCTCAATGGTGATGGGGTAGCTGGTCAGAGTCTCCTCCTGGACCTTGTTGATATAGGAGTTGATGCCGGAGGAAAGGGCCAGGATCAGAGCGATGCCGATGATGCCGATGGAGCCGGCAAAGGAGGTGAGCACTGTGCGGCCCAGCTTGGTGCGCAGGTTGTTCATGGACAGAGACAGGGCGGTGAAAAAGGACATGGAGGTCTTCCTGCCGCTGCGGGCCGCCTTGCCGGTGAGGGCGGGGGCGGCCTCCTCCGTGTGGTAGGGGTCGGAGTCGTCGATGACCAGGCCGTCCTTCAGCTTGACGATGCGGGTGGAGTACTGCTGAGCCAGGTCCGGGTTGTGGGTGACCATGACGACCAGCCGGTCCCGGGCCACCTCCTTCAGCAGCTCCATGACCTGCACGGAGGTCTCGCTGTCCAGGGCGCCGGTGGGCTCGTCAGCCAGCAGGATGTCCGGGTCGTTGATGAGGGCGCGGGCGATGGCCACCCGCTGCATCTGACCGCCGGACATCTGGCCGGGCACCTTGTTCAACTGGTCGCCCAGTCCCACCTTTTCCAGCGCCTCCACAGCCCTGCGGCGGCGCTCGGCCTTGGAGACGCCCGCCAGGGTCAGGGCCAGTTCCACGTTGGCCAGGACGGTCTGGTGGGGGATCAGGTTATAGCTCTGGAACACGAACCCCACCGAGTGGTTGCGATAGGTGTCCCAGTCCCGGTCGGTGTACTGCCGGGTGGACTTGCCGTTGATGATCAGATCGCCGCTGGTGTAGCGGTCCAG
>CAZUWQ010000068.1:0-5410 GCA_964624195.1 uncultured Oscillospiraceae bacterium
ATACGATCTCTGCCCATTTCTATAACAAAATTCCCGTATAAAATCTTCCTTTCAAGACCGTCAAAATATGATACGAACCTATTTGAGATCGCGTATCGGCCGTCCCACCGGGCGTCCCAAATATTTAAGCTGTCAAGGCGATAGCTTCCTTTTAAAACGATCTCGTTTTTTGACAGCGCGTTTTGGACGATCCTCCGCGTGCTTTCCAAATATGATCCAATGATCTCGCTTACCTTTGGGTCTGTCTGATGGGAGCTTGCCGTCGGCGCGATATGCTCGATCACTTTTACAGAAAAAGGAACTGCGTCGAAGCTATAATAATCCATTGGCGAGCATACGTCTATACATTTCAAAAAAGCGGCTCCGACATAATATGAAATGATCCGGACCGGGATATAAGCAGCAGGATCTGCGATCTCTGAAAGGATCGTTTCCCACTTTGAAGTTCCCTTTTCAGGATCTAACCGCGATAGGACTTTTAGTTCCACAAAGTTTGCGCTTCCCTCGATCTGTTCGATCCTTGCTTCATAATCATATTCAGCACGGTGCCTTTCGGCCCGGGCCTTGCGGAGGGCAAGAAGTTCCGCAAACGAAGCTGTGTTCCCGTTGAGAAGGATGTCCCTGATCAAAGCGCCTTCACTGAGCTTCATGGAAATGTTGTCTGCCGAATAGCGATAGTCAAACAGGGCTGCTTTTTCATCGGCCCAGCGGCTTTCGCCGGAAGCCTTTTGAAAAGCGTGGAACATTTCATGCGCGATAGACGCGGTAAGCAGATCAAGGTCCTCTTCGGGTCCAGAAAGGTCCCAGATCGCGATATACTCGCCCTTGTACTCTATGGCGGTGTTTGCGAAAAATTCATCTGTTTTTTCAACGTATTGCCCGTCGAGGAAGCATTCCCGATCATTATACAGCGCGAACCGGAAGGGGGTAAAGCCTGCCCAAAGCGCGGAAAAATCGATCTGATCGATCCTGTTCCTGATCTCCTCATATGCTTTATGTAGCTCCATATTTTCCACCACTTTCATAATACTGTTTCATAATATCTATGACTTCTTTCTCGCTGCCCGATATTATGATCCGCACATTATTTTTCCCTTTCAAGGATCTGAACACAATATCTGTCGCCCTTTTGTTGATCGCCGCGCACAGGAGATCTGAAATATCTGAAGAGTTGTCAGCGGCCTTCGGACAGTCAAGGATCATACAAATGCGGTTATCCTTTTTGAACGTATCCGACAGGAAGTCATTTACGATCGCGGTCCCTTTTGCCGCCAGTGCTTTCTTAATGCATTTATTCTCAAAAAAGTTTGTCAGGTCTTCATCTGAAAATACCCAACGGCCATCTGCCTTTTTCCCATTAAGGATCCCCTGCTTCATATAATTTCTCAGTGTTCGCGTGGTCAATCCTGTGAGAAGGGAAATTTGGCGCAGGCTATAGCTTTCGATCAAGGGAACGCCACCTTTCAGCTGGCAGACATAGCAGTCGGCCAAAAAATCTTTTCGACAGACCGGACTTTGTCAACGCATCCATGCCGTTTCAAATTCACCGCGGTCCGCTCTTGCCGATCAGCGGTTCCATGATAACACTTGCAGGGATCCCTTTCAACTTGAAAAAGAGCGGGTTTTTCCTGTCTGAAATGGCGGAACGACCTGACAGCATTGACATTCTCCGTTATAATAGCCGTTGAAATATATTCAAGCATGACAGGAGGTGAGGACATGGAGCGGGAGATCGAGCTGACCCAGGTGCCGGGGATCGGGCCGACGCGGGGGAAAAAGCTGGCGAAGCTGGGGCTGGAGACTCTGAGGGACGTGCTGGGGCACTATCCCCAGCGATATGAGGACCGGCGGGCGATGTATTCCATCCGGGAGGCGCCGGAGGATCAGCCCTGCTGTGTGTGTGCCATGGTGGCGGAGACGCCTGCCCTGTCCCGCGTCCGCAAGGGCCTGGAGCTGGTGAAGGTCCGGGCGGTGGACCACACCGGGGCGTTGTATATCACCTTTTTTAACCAGGCCTATCTAAAGAACGCCCTGAAGCCGGGGGAGAGCTATGTTTTTTTTGGAAAAGTGGAGGCTATGGGCCGCCGCCGGTCTATGACCAACCCGGCCTTTGAGAAAGAGGGGGCGCGGCAGGTCACCGGGCGCATTCTGCCCATCTATCCCCTGACGGCGGGCATCTCCAACAATCTGATGGTAGGTCTGGCCCGGCGGGCGGTGGACCGGTACGCGGGCAGCCTGCCGGAGCCGCTGCCGGAGGAGGTGCGGCTGGACCATCAGCTGTGCCAGGTGGAGTACGCCATCCAGAACATCCACTTTCCGGAGGACCAGGAGGCGCTGGCCCTGGCCCGGCGGCGGCTGATCTTTGAGGAGCTGTTTACCCTGACCTGTGGCATGGCCCTGCTGAAGGGCCGGAGGCGTCAGGGGGAGGGACGGGTCTGGGCGGCGGACCCTGCGGAATTTGCCGCGCTGCTGCCCTTTGCCCCCACAGTCGCCCAGCGGCGGGCCATGGACGAGATCGCCGCCGACTTCGGCGCGGGGCGGGTGATGAACCGCCTGGTGCAGGGAGACGTGGGGTCCGGCAAGACGGCGGTGGCCGCCTTCGGAGCGTGGGCGGCGGCGAAAAACGGCTGCCAGTGCGCCCTCATGGCCCCGACGGAGCTGCTGGCGGAGCAGCACGCCCGCACGCTGTCCGCCCTGCTGGCCCCCGCCGGAGTGCGGGTGGGTCTGCTCACCGGGGCGGTGAAGGGGGCGGAGCGGAAGCGCGTGCTGGCTGCCCTGGCCGCCGGAGAGTTGGACGTGGCGGTGGGCACCCACGCCCTGTTTTCCCAGGGGGTGGAATACCGGGATCTGGGCCTGGTCATCGCCGACGAGCAGCACCGGTTCGGCGTGGCCCAGCGGGCGGCGCTGGCGGCCAAGGGCGGGGCCCGGCCGCCCCATATGCTGGTGATGTCGGCCACCCCCATTCCCCGGACGCTGGCGCTCATCATCTACGGCGATCTGGATGTGTCCATCATTGACGAGCTGCCGCCGGGGCGGAGGCCAGTGGACACCTTTGTCATTGGAGAAGACAAACGGCAGCGGATGTACGGATTCGTCCGCAAGCAGGCGGCGGAGGGCCGGCAGGTGTACATGGTGTGCCCCGCGGTGGACGAGGGGGACGGTCTGCCCCGGTGGGAGGACGCGGGCCCGGCCCCTGACCTGAAGGCAGTGACCACCTACGCCAAAGAGCTGGCCCAGCGGGTTTTCCCCGATCTGCGGGTGGGCTTTGTCCACGGGAAGCTGAAGCCCAAAGAGAAGGAGACGGTCATGAGCGCCTTCAGCGCGGGGGAATTGGACGTGCTGGTGTCCACCACCGTCATCGAGGTGGGGGTGGACGTGCCCAACGCATCCCTGATGGTGGTGGAGAACGCGGAGCGGTTCGGGCTGAGCCAGCTCCACCAGCTCCGGGGCCGGGTGGGCCGGGGCGTCCATCAGAGCTACTGCGTGCTGGTGACCGCCAGCCGGAGCGACGGGGCCAGAGAGCGCCTGGGGGCGCTGCGTGCTACCAACGACGGCTTTCAGATCGCGGAGGCGGACCTGCGCCTGCGGGGGCCCGGCGACTTTTTCGGCAAGCGGCAGCATGGTTTGCCCCAGTTGAAGGTCGCTGATCTCGCCCAGGATATGGAGGTGCTGAAGGAGGCCAAGGCGGCGGCGGAAGCGCTCATCAGGGCCGACCCGTCCCTGTCCGCGCCGGAGCACCGCCTGCTGCTGCAGCGGGTGCGGGAGATGTTTGAGGAGGAGCCGGAGATCTTTAATTGACAAAAAAGCCCGCCGACGCTGTTTTTGGGAAAATTTAAAAAAGGGATTGACCTTACAGTTGGTGGAAGGTGTAGTATGAGCGCGGAGAGGAGGGAAGCGGTCCGTGAAGATCAATCAGGTGGAGCGGCTGGTGGGCATCACCAAGGGCAATATCCGCTTCTATGAGAAAGAGGGACTGCTGACGCCGGGGCGAAACAGCGCGAACGGCTACCGGGATTACAGCGAGGATGACGTGGAATGGCTGAAAAAGATCAAGGTGCTGCGGATGCTGGACGTGCCCATTGGGGAGATCGCCCGGCTGAAGGCCGGGGCGCTCACCCTGGAGGACGCCATGGGGCGGCACATCATCCAACTGGAGCGGAAGCAGACCAACCTGGCCGCCATGCAGGTGGTGTGCGGCGAGCTGCGGGACAGCCGGTGTCAGCTGGACAGCCTGGATGCCGGCCGGGTGCTGGAGCGTATGGGGCGGCAGGAACAGGAGGGGACGAGGTTCATGGATGTGACAAAGCAGGACCGGAAGGTAAAATATGTGGCGCCCTTTCTGGCCGCGGGGATCATCATCGCCCTGATGGGGGCCGTCATCGTGGGGCTGTGCTGGCTGATCCTGGGCGACCCGGAGGCTCCCAAAGCGCTGATCGTCCTGGTCATCCTGCCGGTGATCATCATCTTGGGTGTAGTGACCGCCCTGTATCAGCGGGTGAAGCAAATCAAAGGGGGAGAAGAGGATGCTGCTGCTCAATATTGACCACATTCCCGGCAGAGAGCTCGAGGCCCTGGGGATAGTGAAGGGCACGGTGGTCCAGGCCAAGCATTTTGGCAAGGACTTTATGGCCGGGATGAAAACGCTGGTGGGCGGCGAGGTGGAGGGCTACACCGAGCTGATGAACGAGGCCCGGAAGATCGCCACCAAGCGGATGGTGGACGAGGCGGAGGCGTTGGAGGCCGACGCGGTGCTCAACATCCGGTTCGCATCCTCATCTGTGATGCAGGGGGCGGCGGAGATCACCGTGTACGGCACGGCGGTCAAATACAAGGAGTAACGGCGTATGCTGCGCATTGAACACTATTCCAAGATCTACCCCGGCGGAAAGAAGGCGGTGGACGACCTGACGCTCCATGTAAAGCCGGGGGAAATTTACGGCTTTATCGGCCACAACGGGGCGGGCAAGACCACCACCCTGCGGGCGGTGGCGGGGGTGATGGATTTCACCGAGGGGGCCATCACCATCGACGGCCATGACATCAAAAAGGACCCGGTGGCCGCCAAACGGGTGACGGCGTTTCTGCCGGACGACCCGGACCTGTACGACTTTATGAAGGGCATCGACTTTCTGAACTTCATCGCCGACCTGTATGACATCTCGGCGGAGGACCGGACGGCGCGGATCGCCCGGTTTGGGGATGCCTTTGAGCTCACCGGCAGCCTGGGGTCCCCCATCGGCAGCTACTCCCACGGGATGCGGCAGAAGCTGGCCCTGATCTCTGCCTTTCTCCGCAAGCCCAAGCTGCTGGTGCTGGACGAGCCCTTTGTGGGCCTGGACCCCTCTGCCTCCCATGTGATGAAGGAGTATCTGGCGGAGCTGTGCCGGGAGGGATCGGCGGTGTTTTTCTC
>CAZUWQ010000069.1:0-5405 GCA_964624195.1 uncultured Oscillospiraceae bacterium
ACTGCCGGGTGGACTTGCCGTTGATGATCAGATCGCCGCTGGTGTAGCGGTCCAGTCCGCCGATGATGTTCAGCGTGGTGGTCTTTCCACAGCCGGAGGGGCCCAGAATGGACACAAATTCGTTCTTGCGGAATTCCAGGTCCACCCCACGCAGGGCCTCTACCACGTTGTCGCCCACCTTATAGGTCTTTGTGATCTGAGACAGTTTCAGCATGGGACAGGTCTCCTTTAAAGCGAGCCGTGCGCCGTCTCCGGCGGCACGGCTGGAAATATATTAATCGAAGTGTAATCCCCGGAAAGTTTCCTGTCAACAAGCAGGGGCGAGAGTTCACAAAATGTTCACGGGAGCAAAAAAAGGGGGCGGCCCGTTGGGGCCGCCCGCGTGGGGTCAATGGCGTTTTCGGCCGGACAGCGCGAAGCCCAGGAAGGTACCGCACAGACCGCCGATGATGTGGGTGAGCTGAGATACGTTGTCGTCCACGAAGATGGCGTCCCACAGCTCGCCGCCCAGATAGAACACCGCCACTAAAATCAGTGTGATGGGGATGACGCCGTTGCGCACGCCGCCGAAGGAGGACAGCAGGATCATCATGAACACGATGCCCGACGCCCCCAGCAGAGCGGTGCCGGGGAAGAAGATAAACTGCACCAGCCCGGAGATCAGGGCGGTGAACAGGATGGCCCACAGCACGTTCCAGCTGCCGAACCGGTCCTCCAGGTTGGGCCCCAGCACCAGGATCAGCACGATGTTGCTGATATAGTGGGCGTAGCCGCTGTGACCCAGCACATGGCCGAAGAAGCGGAACCAGGCCAGAGGGTCGCTGAGGGAGCAGCGGTAGACGGAGAACAGGTGGGAGGTGGTCCAGCCGTTGGTGACGCCGCCCAGCACCATGGCGATGAGGGCCAGCAGGGCAAAAGTGAGGGACACCGGGGCGTTGTAGGATATTTTAATGGTGGGATGCTTCATAACAGGTACACCTCGTTCAGCAAGCTCATTTCAAAGTATACCTGATTTCGACGGAAAAGAAAAGAGGGAAAACGATGAAAAATCGGCGTGCCGGCGGTATGCGTTCAGACACGCCAGGTGAGGGGCTTGCCCTCCTGGTCCAGCAGGGGGCACAGGCCGCCGGCGTAGCCGGACTCCACAAACAGATACTGTACCCCTGTGGCCTTGTCCATCAGAACGCAGCGGGAAGGGGCGGTGAGACCGCTGCCCTCGGTGAGCACGACTTCAAAGCGCTCATCTTTTTTTGCCATGATGGTTCTCCTTTCTTACGGTCGATCCATTTTTGATTCCAGCAGTTGCTCCATATCGGCGGGCAGCGGGCAGTCCAGCGACAGCCGCGCCCCGGTGATGGGATGGGTCAGCTCCAGATGGGCGGAGTGAAGGGCGGGGCGGGCGATGAGGGACCGGTCCTCGGCGCCGTAGAGGAAGTCCCCGGTGAGGGGACAGCCGATGTGGGCCAGGTGGACCCGGATCTGGTGGGTGCGCCCGGTCTCCAGCTCCAGCTCCACCAGGGCGCGGCCATGGGCCGTATCCCGCACCCGGTAGCGGGTGCGGGAGGGCTTGCCGTCCAGCCGGACCTCGCGGGCTACCGGGGAGCCGTCCACCGGGCCGATGGGGGCGTCGATGACTCCCCGGTCCGGCCGGGGCACGCCGTCGCACACCGCCAGATACCGGCGGCGGAAGTCCCCGGTGTGAAGGGCCTGCTTCAGCCGCTCCTGGGCCAGAGGGTGCTTGGCGATGACCAGCAGGCCGGTGGTGCCCTTGTCCAGCCGGTGGACCGGGTGGAAGCCGGACGCCTCCCCCGCCTGCCGCCAGCGGTACATACAATAGTTGCCCACCGTGTCGTAAAAATGCCCATGGCTGGGGTGGACCAGCACCCCGGCGTCCTTGTTTACCACCGCCAGGTCCATGTCCTCATAGACCAGGTCCAGCGGCCCCTCCGCCGGGGCGGGCTGGGGCGTGTCCTCCGGGTCGGACAGCCGGGCGGACAGCGCCTGCCCTGCCCGGGCGCGGGCCCTGGTGGTGACCTTTGCCCCATCCAGGGTGATGCCGTCCGGGAGCCATTTGGTCCGGCGGACCACCGCCCCGGACAGGCCCATGACCCGGCGGAGCAGCAGCAGCACCTCCTGCCCGTCCAGTTCGGGCGGGACGGTGAGAGTGAGATACCGGGCCCTCACGGTTTTTTGGAGAGGTACAGAGCGGCGAACAGCCGCCGGCGGCGGAGGGCGCGGTCAAAGTTGGAGCGGTTGGAAAACAGTTTGATGAGCATATCGTCAACCTCCAGATCTGTTGCGCTTCACGGGAGATATTCTTCCTGGAAAAGGAACAGGTCCTCAATGGTCAGTCCAAAGTATTGAGCCAGCTTGTGCGCCAGGGGAAGGGAGGGGTTATAGCGCCCACTCTCCAGCGAGATGATGGTCTGCCGGGTGACCGACACCCCATCCGCCAGCTCTGCCTGAGAAATGTGCCGCTCCTTTCGCAGCGCGGCAATGCGGTTGTCCATACCATCCCTCCTGTCGCGTGAGTTTGATGTAAAGTTCACTTTACAACCAGACTATAACACCCTGGACAGATGATGTCAAGAGTGTTTTACATTTTTGCCTGCAAAAAACCGGGCGGCCAGAGGCCGACCGGTTTACATAACTTGAATACGGTTTGCGGGGCTATGACTTGCTTTTTTGAAATAACTGCTGGAAGCCGATGATGAGCAGGAACACGCCGAAGCACTTTCGGAGCACGTCCACCTCGATGGCGGTGGCCGCCCAGGCGGCCAGGGCCGTGCCCACCAGACCGGCCAGAATGGCGGGCAGCAGGGCGGCCTTTTCGATGTAGCCGTTTTTCACATGGGCAGGGAGGGCGGTGGCGGCGGTGGGCAGAAAGTACAGCAGATTGATCCCCTGGGCAAAATTTTGGGGTATTCCGGCAAAGCTGCTCATATAAATGAGCAGTAGGGATCCTCCGCCGATGCCGAAGCCGGACAGCACACCGGTGACCGCTCCGGCCAGAATGGGGATGATCCAGTCGGTGAGGATCGTCATAGCAGCGCCTTGATCCCCCCGTAGAGGATGAGCAGGGCAAAGGCGCGGCGCAGCCAGAGCATCGACAGCTTTTTGAATACCTTGCCCCCCACAAGGCCCCCCGCCAGTCCGCCGATGAGATAGGGCAGGGCGGCTGCCGCGTCCAGGTCGCCCCGGAGGAAGTAGATGCCGGCGGACAGGGCGCACAGCGGGGCGATGACCGCCACGGAGGTGGCAAAGGCCCGCCGCTGGTCCAGGCCGCATTTGCCGGTCAAAAGGGGGACTAGGATCATGCCGCCCCCGCCGCCGAAGAACCCGTTGACCAAGCCGGCCGCCCCGCCGGCCACGCCGCACCAGAGCTTATTGATCCGCGTGCCTTTTTGTTCCAAAACGGTGGCCTCCCTTTCCGTGTGGGCTTTTGCGTAGTATGCCGCCGGGGGTTGAAAATATTCGGAGCGGGAGCGGGCATAGAAAAAGAAACCACTTGCCCGGACTCAAAAAAAAGTGTATAATTTATATCAAATAGCGAGAAACGAGGGAGAAAATGTCTAAATCTACCAAGGATGAGATTTTAAAAACACTGACGGAACTGCTGGAGAGCAAGCCGCTGGATGATATTACCGTGACGGAATTGGTGGAGCGCTGCGGCATCTCCCGGCAGGCCTTTTATTACCATTTCTCCGACTTGTACGGGGTGGTGGACTATGCGGCGGAGTGTATGATGGATGAGCTTCGCCATGTCCAGCCCGGCCACTGGCGGGAAGCTATTGAGCAGCTGCTTATGAAGATCCAGGAGAAGCGGACCTTGCTGCTCAACGTGTATCGTGCCTATGAGCGCAGCTATGTGGAGTACAATCTGCGCCAGTGGATCAGCCCGCTGATCGAGGTCAAGGTGCAGGAGACGGCCCAGCGCCACCGGGTAAGCGAGGCGCAGATGACCTTCGTGGTGGATTTCTGCTCCCAGGGCCTGGTGGGCATCCTGTTGGGCTGGATCGAGCGGGGGATGCCCGCGGGACTGTCGGATCGGATGGATGACTTCTATTGCATTATCGAGGGCAGTCTGGACTATATGCTGGAACGGCTGGCGCAGAGGAACCAGTAGGCTTTGATTGGATTTTTTTGCTTTTGACAAAAGAATTGAAGATGTCTAAAATCTTGACATGAACAATGGGCCTGTCAATGGCGGGCCTATTGGGAGCAGGTTATAGTGTATCAGTAAAAATTACTGTTAGGAAGGGAAGTGTTCACAATGGGTATTATGAATACCGTAAAAAAGGCCGGTTTCCGCGCGATCTACGGCTATCTTGATAAAGACCCCGACACCAATATGCCCAAGCTGATGGACTGGGTGGACCGCTTCGCGGGCGACGGTCCCAACAGCTTTCCCGCGCAGCGGAAAGCGTTCCGCGATGTTCTCGAGAACAAGGACGGCAACTGGTACCGTCTCATCAAGAGCATGTGGAGCGATGTGGATGATGAGGTGCGCAAGACCTTCTTTGAGAACTTCATGCTCAACGCCAACCTGATCGGCTGGCGTATCCAGGAGGAGAACCGGCAGAAGTACAACTGCAATATTCCCTGGGCGATCCTGCTGGATCCCACCTCCGCCTGCAATCTGCACTGCACCGGCTGCTGGGCGGCGGAGTACGGCAATAAGCTGAACCTGACCTTTGATGAGATCGACTCCATCATTGAGCAGGGCAAGAAGCTGGGCGTTTACCTGTACATCTACACCGGCGGCGAGCCTCTGGTGCGCAAGAACGACCTGATCGCCCTGTGCAACAAACACAGCGACTGCGAGTTCCTGTGCTTTACCAACGCCACCCTGATCGACGAGGACTTCGCCAATGAGATGCTGCGGGTGAAGAACTTCGTCCCCGCCATCAGCATCGAGGGCTTTGAAGAGGCCACCGACGGCCGCCGGGGCGCGGGCACCTTCAACAAGGTGGTACGGGCCATGAACATCTTAAAGGAGAAGAAGCTGCCCTTCGGCGTGTCCTGCTGCTACACCAGCGCCAACATGGACTCCATCAGCTGCGAGCCCTTTGTGGATCAGCTCATTGAGTGGGGCGCCAAGTTCGCCTGGTACTTCCACTACATGCCCGTGGGCAACGACGCGGTGCCCGAGCTGATGCCCACCCCGGAGCAGCGGGTGGAGATCTACCACCGCATCCGGGACAACTACCGCCAGACCAAGCCCCTGTTCATTCTGGATTTCCAGAACGACGGCGAGTATGTGGGCGGCTGCATCGCCGGCGGCCGGCGCTACCTCCACATCAACGCCAACGGCGACGTGGATCCCTGCGTGTTCATCCACTATTCCGACTCCAACATCCGGGAGAAGTCCCTGCTGGACTGCCTGCGGGGCCCCATCTTTATGG
>CAZUWQ010000070.1:0-5219 GCA_964624195.1 uncultured Oscillospiraceae bacterium
TCGAAGATCAGATCCAACTGCGCCGGGGAACCGTGGGCTGTGATATGGACGGGGATTCACCCCACATAGCGCCAGCCTTCCCGGGCATAGGCGTTCAGCCTCTCAGCTCCAGCAGCTTCTGCTTCAGCTCGCCCTCGATGCGGCCCAGCTCGATCTCGGCCTCCTTGCGCTTCTGGGCGCCGTCCTTCTGGATCTGCATGACCTCATCCAGGGTGGAGATGAGCTGCTGGTTGGTGTGCTGGAGGGTCTCGATGTCCACCACGGAGCGCTCGGCCTCCTTGGCGGTCTCGACGGTGCCCATCTTCAGCATATCCGCGTTCTTTTGCAGCAGCTGGTTGGTCATATTGGTGACGGCGGACTGGGCCGCCGTAGCCTGACGGCTGTGCTCCAGCCCCAGGGCCAGCACCATCTGGCTCTTCCACAGGGGGATGGTGTTCACCAGTGAGGACTGGATCTTCTCCAGCATCAGGGTGTCGTTGTTCTGGATGAGCCGGGTCTGGGGACCCATCTGGATGGAGATCATGCGGGTCAGCTCCAGGTCGTGGAGCTTCTTTTCAAACCGGTTGCACAGGTTGGCGTAGTCGTTGTACTTCTGGGCGTCCTCCTGGGCGCCGGTCTCCGCCGCCTTTTTGCGCAGCTCCTCCAGCGTCTCGCCCCGGGCCTTGTTCAGCGCCTTCTTGCCGGCCAGGATATACATGGTCAGCTCTTTGTAGTACTTGGTGTTCAGGTCATACATCTGGTCCAGCATGGCGATGTCCTTCATCAGCGTGACCTGATGGCCCTCCAAAATGGAGGCGATCTTGTCCACATTGACCTCCGCCTTGTCATAGCTGGTCTTCAGGGCCAGCGCCTCGTTTTTCTTCTTCTGGAAGAAGCCGAAGATGCCGCCCTTCTCCTCCTGGCCGAAGGTCTTCAGCTCCACCACCAGAGAGGACAGGGCCTCGCCCACCTCGCCCAGGTCCTTGGTGCGCACATTCTTCAGCGCGTTCTCCGAGAAGCTGGCGACATTTTTCTGGGCCGCGGCGCCGTATTGCAGCACCGTGGCGGAGTCGGTGATGTCGATCTTCTCCGCGAAGTCGTCCACCATTTTCCGCTCCGCCTCGCTGAGCTGGCTCTCGTCCAGCTGGACGGCCTGGGCGTCGCGGGCCTTCTGCGCCGCGGCGGCGTCGGCGGCGTCCAGGGTGGGCTCCAGGGTCAGGGAGGGGGCGGCAGGGGCCTCGGCAGCGGCCGCGGCGTTGGGGGTCAGGGTCAGTTCGGGGGTCATGTCCAGTTTTTCATCCATGGTGAGGTCCTCCTGTGTTTGTTATGGGTTGCTTTCCATCGTCATGCCGCCCAAGCCCTCCTGAGCCAGCATATTTTCCAGCACGGTGATGTCCGTGGAGATGTCCAGCGCCTCCTCGCCGTACAGCGCGTCCAGCTGCTTGTCAAAGGCGGCGCAGATGGTATCCAGCATATCCTCGATCTTGCCCTTGGTGCCGTCGATATTGGCGCCGGACACGCCGACGGCGTCCATCCGGTCATAGGCGTTGAGCAGCTTCAGCGTGGTAGGCAGATAGTAGTTCATGAACTTGCGGATCTGGGGCAGCTTGGCGGGCTGGGCCGCCACCGTATCCATGATCTTGCCCGCCACCAGCTCCAGATGGTCGATCTGGGCGGATATCTTCTCATCCTTGATAGATTCGTTCAGCCGCCGCATTTCAGAGACGGCCCGCTGCCGCTCCGCCATCAGCGCGTCGATCTCCGGGTCTCCGGTGGAACCGGCCTCCTCCCTGGGCTCGGCCTGCTCTGTCTGCGCCGTCCGGTCCTGCGCGCTGCCGCCGATCTCATAGCCCCGGTCCGGGAAAAGGACCTTGCCCAGACAATAGGCCGCGACGGACACCAGCGCGCACACCACATAATCTCTGGCCCGGTAGAGAGAGCCGAAAACGGCCCACAGCAGCCAAACGATGCCCAAAAAATAGATGGGCAACACGCTTTTCTTCCTCTGATAGGCCATGCCGCGCCTCCTTCGCAAATATGATTATATTATATTTTACCCCCAACGACCGTCTCCTGTCAAGGAAAAGGCGGCGGCTCCGCCGGTGCAGCGTCACAACAGATATGAGGCCAAAAGGGCAGGATGAGGCATCAGGAGAACGTTTCATCTGCGCCATTGACAAATGAACAGGTTTTCGCGCGGGCGTTTCCCCGCCTTCCTGACAATTCCGCGACTGTGTGAGATTTTTTCAAATCTACCATTGTATTTTTTCTTGTCTTCGTGTAAACTATGAAGTACCTACAATAAGGAGGGACTGCTATGAAGGTTGCCCGCTGCCTGTTGAAAGCCGTTGTCGTGATCGCCGCCGTCAGCGCCGTGGTCTGCGTGGTCGCGTCCTATTGGGACAAGATCGTGGACGCGTTCTATGCTCTCGCCGACAAGCTGGAGGAGAAAAAGGCCAACTGCTGCTTCTGCGGCTCCGAGTACGACGACTACGCGGACGGAGAACTGTAATTTCAAGGTTTTATCAGAGTATCGAAAAACCCGGCCGGAGTAAGATACCGGGAAGGAAGATAGTGTGAAAGAGACCCGGGAGGGGTGTCTTTCGCGTGTGATCAAATCAAATTCTGAACTTTCCGGAAGGTTCGGAATTTGCCGCGGCCTGTCGGAAAGACTTTTCCGACAGGCCGATAAAACCCCCTCGGCGCAGCCGAGGGGGTTTTATCAATTTACCGCCGGTCGGAACCCCGGCCACGCTCTGAGACAGGCGGAGGCTTCCGCCGCCTGGGGCGGCGCCGCGCGCGCGGGAAACTGTTTTATGCTTTTCCGGCCCGCTGTTCCAGATAGGCGGCCCGGCCGCTCTCGTACAGGTCGTTGCCCCGGCTGTCGATGACCACGGTGAGGGGCAGGTCCTCCACCTCCAGGCGGCGGATGGCCTCGGCGCCCAGGTCCTCGTAGCACACCAGCTCCGCCGACCTGACGCACCGGCTCAGCAGGGCGCCCGCCCCGCCGATGGCGCCGAAATAGACCGCGCCGGTCTCCTTCATGGCGGCCACCACCTCCGCGCCCCGCCTGCCCTTGCCGATCATGCCCAGCTCGCCCAGGCGCAGCAGCGTGGGCGTATAGGCGTCCATGCGGTAGCTGGTGGTGGGGCCTGCCGAGCCGATGGCCTGCCCCGGCCTGGCGGGAGAGGGGCCCACATAGTAGATGACGGAGCCCTCGATGGGGAAGGGCAGCTCCCTGCCTTCTGCCGCCAGCCGGCACAGCCGCTTGTGGGCGGCGTCCCGGGCGGTGTAGATGACGCCGGACAGGGCGACGCTCTCGCCCGCCCGCAGCGAGCGGGCCGCCTCCGGGGTCAGGGGGGCGGTGATGTGTCTGGTCATGTCAAAGCACCTCCGTCACGTGCCGCGCCACATGGCAGTTGATGTTCACCGCGCAGGGGAGCCCCGCGATGTGGGTGGGCAGCGTCTCGATGTGAACGGCCAGCGCCGTGGCGCGCCCGCCGAAGCCCTGGGGACCGATGCCCAGGGCGTTGACGTCCTCCAGCAGATCCTTTTCCAGCTGGGCGTAGAAGGGGTCCGGATTGCTCCGGCCCAGCTCCCGCAGCAGCGCCCGCTTGGCCAGCAGCGCGCACTTGTCAAAGGTGCCGCCGAGCCCCACGCCCACCACAATGGGCGGGCAGGGGTTGGGGCCGGCCCGCTCCACGCTGTCCAGGATGAACCGCTTCACGCCCGCCAGCCCGTCGGAGGGCTTCAGCATGGCGATGCGGCTCATGTTTTCACTGCCGAAGCCCTTGGGGGCCACGGTGATCTTTACCTGATCGCCGGGGACCAGCTCGGTGTACAGCATGGCGGGAGTGTTGTCCCCGGTATTCACCCGGTCCAGCGGGTCCCGGACCACGGATTTTCGGAGATAGCCCTCTGTGTAGCCCCGGCGGACCCCCTCATTCACCGCCGCGGTCAGATCGCCCTCGATGTGGACGTCCTGGCCGATCTCCAGAAACACACAGGCCATGCCCGTGTCCTGACAGATGGGGGTATCCCCGCCGATGGAGTAGTTCTCCATGATGCGGTCCAGAATATCCCGGGCCACAGGCCAGTCCTCCACCTGCCGGGCGGCGGAGATGGCGTCCTTCACATCCTGGGGCAGCCGGGTGTTGGCCTCAACGCACATCCGGGCCACCGCCCCGGTGATGGCCTCTCCCCGCAGTGTTCTCACTGGTCATCCCTCCCGCTCTCACATAAGCCGCAGCCGTGGTACTGATCATTGTACCCCTTTTTGATATGGTCCGTCAACCGCTCAGATCACCAGTCCCCCGTTGGGGGCCAGCACCTGCCCGGTGAGAAAGGACGCGTCGTCCGACGCCAGGAACGCCACGGTCCGGGCCACGTCCTCCGGCGTGCCCAGGCGGCCCAGCGGGGTCGCCTCCGCCAGCGCCGCCAGGTCCTCTGCCGTCAGGCGGCCGTTCATCTCCGTGTCGATGACCCCCGGCGCCACGCAGTTTACCCGGATGTGGGACGGCCCCAGCTCCTTGGCCAGCGCCCTGGTGTAGGCGATCACCGCCCCCTTGGTGGCGGAATAGGCCGCCTCGCAGGAGCCCCCCACCTGCCCCCACATGGAGGACAGCGTGACGATGGCGCCCTCCTTCCGGTGGAGCATATGGGGCAGCGCCGCCTGGCAGCAGTAGTGTACCCCGTCCACGTTGACGGCGAACAGCCGGCGCCACCTGGCCTCATCGATCTGACTGATCAGCCCCGTGTCGGACACCCCGGCGTTGCATACCAGAATGTCAAGCCGGCAAAAGCGCTCCAGCACGGTGTCGACCATCTGTTGTACCTGCTCCCGCCGGGCCACATCGGCGCCCACCGCCAGGGCGGGCACGCCCATGGCCGCCAGCTCGTCGGCCAGACGCTCCGCCTCCGCCCGGTGGTGGAGGTAGTTCACCGCCACTCCCCAGCCTCTGCGCCCGAACTCCCGGGCTACAGCCGCCCCAATGCCTCGGGACGCCCCGGTGACCAACGCGTATTTCACACCCATCGCCTCGCTCTGCCGCTGGAATTTGACGCGCAGGACCTGCCCGCCTGTCGTTTCCTGTTTAGTATATCATGGAAGAAAAGCCTTGACAAGCGGGCTCCGTCCGATTATAATAGCATTTGTCCCTGTCCGGACAGTTAGCTCAGCTGGTATGAGCACCTGCTTGACGTGCAGGGGGTCACAGGTTCGAGTCCTGTACTGTCCACCA
>CAZUWQ010000071.1:0-5219 GCA_964624195.1 uncultured Oscillospiraceae bacterium
TGGCGGGCTTTTTTATGGAGCTACTGGTCAGAATCGAACTGACAACCTTCTCATTACGAGTGAGATGCTCTACCATTGAGCCACAGTAGCGGATATTTGATTTGGGGGGCCTTTAAACAGCAGATGTATTTTAACACAGGAGAACAGGTGCGTCAAGAGCGGAAATGACATATTTTTTGGAAAACAGGGACGCGCCCGCATTGACAGATGTTTCGAGGTACGGCAACAGCCCACCGCCGGATGGCGGTGGGCTGTTGCTTGATTCAAAAAAGAGAGAGAGGAGTTGTCATTGTGTATGACATCTTCAGAATACCAGTTCAATGGGGAAAATGGTGTATAGATTTTAAAATATCTTTGAACAATTTGTAAAGGACCTAAACTGTATCCCCGTCGTCGGCGCTGTGGCCCGGACCGGCCGGGAGCATTCCCTGGAGCAGGGCCAGAGCGCGCAGGGCGGAGGGGAGATCGTGGACGGGGAGCCACAGATGGTCCGGCGGGAGCGCGGCCAGCGGCGGGGCGTTCATAGCAGGGTGATGAAATCCCGGCTGGCGTAGCCCTCCGTGCCGTCAAAGGACACCAGATACCAGCCCTCCCACTGGTTCAGGATGGTGAGACGGGCGCCGTCGTAGGCCCTGGCGATGACGGGGGCGGCGGTGGAGGGGCGGGAGCGGATGTTAAGATAGCCCCAGCTCACGTCCACTACGCCCTGGCGGGCGCCGGCGGGGTAGAGGAACGGAATGCCGAAATATTCGGTGAGGGACAGCACGATATTCTGGGCGGCGCGGTCCAGGTTGTTCTTGATCCAGGCGGCGTCGTCCGCATTGTCGTGATAGCCCAGCTCAATAAATACGGAAGGCGCCCGGGGCTGGCGCACCTCGCCGATGGAGGTGGTGGCCTCCGCCCGCACCCGATTGGGCAGGGGATAGATGGCCTTCAGATTGTCGGCGATGATGTCGGCGGCCCGTTTGCCGTTGGCGCTGCCGGGGTAATAGAAGACGAGGATGCCCCGGGTCCCGCCGTAGTTGGACGGCGCGGAGGCGTTGGAGTGCAGAGCCAGGTGCAGATCGAAATTTCCCGCGTTGGAGGCCCGGATGGAGGACGCGGCGGTCATGTCCGGGGTGTTTCTCACATACTGGATGCCGCTGGCGTCCAGGTAGGGGATCATGGCGTCGGCGAGGCGATTCATCCACTCCTCTTCGCTGCCGCCGTTGACGTACATATTGCTCTCCTGAGTGGACGGAGAAAGGTAGATAACAGGCATAGGATGACCCTCCTTTGGTCTATCCTATGCGGGCGGGCCAAAATTGACAGTTTGCAGGAAACCGGCCAAACGGGAAAAATCCTCCAGGGTCAGGCGCTCTCCTCTGACGTCTTCCGACAGGCCGCTGTCAAGAATGAGCTGCCGCAGCTGCTCCTTAGAGAAGCGGGAGCCATAGGCGGCGGACAGAGCGTTGAGCAGCGTTTTGCGCCGCTGGGCGAAGGCGGCCCGGATGACGGCGAACAGAGCGTCAGGGGCGGCGGACACCGGCGGGACGGCGCGGGGGGTGAGCCGGACCACGGCGGAGGTGACCTTTGGGGAGGGGAGAAAGCAGTCAGGGGGCACCTCAAAGAGAAGCTCACAGCGGGCGTGATACTGGCAGAACAGGGAGAATGCGCCGCGGTCCGGGCTGCCGGGGCCGGCGCAGATCCGGCGGGCCACCTCCCGCTGGATCATGAGGGTGATGGACTGAAAGCAGCCCGCCTCCAGCAGTCTGGTGATGACCGGTGTGGTGATGTTGTAGGGCAGATCGGCACACACTTTCGGTGTAAAGCCGGAAAACTTTTCAGCGGCCAGCGCCGTAAGGTCTAACTTCATCACATCGCCGGAGATGATCTCCACGTTGCCATAGCCGTCCATCGTCTCCGCCAGGATGGGCAGCAGGGTCCGGTCCAGCTCGACGGCGACGACCTTGCCCGCCCGCCGGGCCAGCTGCTCCGTCAGCGGACCGATGCCGGGGCCGATCTCCAGCACGGCGCAGCTCTTGTCCAGCCGGGCGGCGTCGGCGGTGTCCCGGGGGACCCAGTCCTGAATGAGGAAGTTCTGCCCCATAGACCTGGAAAAGTGAAACCCGTGGCGGGAGAGGAGGGACTTGATGTCGTTGGGATCGGTGAGGTTCATGGCTGTCCTCCCAGTTTAAGGCGCTTTTCAAAAGCCTGCCGCCGAGGGTCGTGGCCGCCGGAGGCGGGGACCAGCACATTGCCCCGGTATTGAAAACCGTTGCGGCGCAGCAGGTCCCGCATGGGCTTGTTTTTCTTATGGGTGTCCGTCCGGAGCCAGCGCAGACCCATGGATCGGGTGAGCCGCTCCGCCTGGGCAATGATGGCGTCCGCCGCGGCGGTGCCGCGGAAGGGCCGGGCCACCGCGCAGCGGTGGAGGACGGCGTAGGGCTCATCACTGCTCCACTTCCCGTCGGTGATAGCGGCGTAGCCATTCTCCGGCCGGTCGGACAGGACGAAAAAGGCGGCCAGGTCATCGCCGTGGCAGATGGCCCAGCACCGGCCCCGCGCTATGTCCCGGGAAAAGTCCGCCGCGCCTGGGTAGTCCCGGTCCTGCCACTGGTCCGCCTGAAGGGCGGCAAGCGTGGAGCGGGCCTGGTCCACAATGGCAAGGATGGCGGGAAGGTCGGCCTCAGACGCCGGGCGGCAGATGAGGGGATGGGTGAGGACGGGGCGGGCGCGGTCCCGCTCGATCTCCGCCAAAAGCCGGACGTCCAGTTCGTCGGCGGGGGTAAAGGCGGCAAACAGGTCCGGACGGCGGTCCATGGTCCGGCGAAGCTGTTCCTTCCGCCGCCAGCGGGCCACCTGGCTGTGGTCGCCGCCCAGCAGCGTCTTGGGGACCGCCCTGTCGTGCCATACCTCCGGGCGGGAGTACTGAGGGTACTCCAGCAGGCCGTCCCAGTGGCTCTCGTTTTCAAAGCACTCCCGGTCCGGGAGAACGCCGGGCACCAGGCGGCACACCGCGTCGGCCACCGCCATGGCGGCGATCTCGCCGCCTGTGAGCACAAAGTCGCCCAGGGACAGCTCCTCGTCCACATAGCCGTCGATGAACCGCTGGTCCACGCCCTCGTAATGGCCGCACACCAGGATCAGGTGGTCGTAGTCCGCCGCCAGCCGTCTGGCCTCCGCCTGGGTGAAGGTCTTGCCGCAGGGGGAGAGAAAGATGGTGCGGCCGGGACCGTGGACGTCGGTGATGTGCTTCCAGCACCGGTACAGGGGGTCGGCCTGGAGGATGGCGCCCCGCCCGCCGCCGTAGGGATAGTCGTCCACCTGCTTTTGCCGGTTCAGGGTGTAGTCCCGGATCTGGTGGGCGTCGACGCGCAGATAGTCCCGCTCCTGGGCGCGGCCCAGGATGGACTCGCTGAGCACATCCCCCACCGAGTCGGGGAACAGGGTCATGATGTCGATACGATACACTCCGTCACATCCCTTCGATGAGCCGGACCTTGATATAGCCCTCCGCCACATTGGTCTCCAGAATGAACTCGGGGACGGCGGGGATCAGGTGCTCCTGTCGGCCCCGCACCACATAGACCTGCTGGAGAGAGGGGGAGAGGACCTCTGTCAGCCGGCCCAGCTCCCGGCCCTCCTCGTCGATGACCCGCAGGCCGATGATGTCCGCCAGGAAAAAGGCGCCCTCCGGCAGGTCGGCGTCGTCCCGATCCAGGCAGACGGTTTTGCCCTTGAGCAGCATGGCGGCTTCCACATCGTCCACGCCGTCCAGTTTGGCGATGACGCTGCCCTTATGGGGGCGGGCGGAGCGGAGAGCCATGGGCTTTCCGTCCACATAGAGGGCGGGGAGCCGGCACAGGAATTCCGGGCTGTCCGCCCAGGGGACGATCCTGACCTCGCCCCGGACGCCGTGGGTGTTGACGATCTTTCCGCATTCCAAATAGCGCTGGACCATACGATACCTCCAGATAACAAAAGGCGGGGGCCGCGCCCCCGCCTTTGGATGTGTCCGCTCAGTCTACGATATCGACCGAGAGCTTTTTGCCCTGGCGTTGGGCAACCGAGCGCATCAGCGCCCGGATCTCCTTGGCGATGCGGCCCTGACGGCCGATCACCTTGCCCATATCCTCCGGGGCGACCCGAAGCTCCAGCACCGTCTCAGAAGCAGTCTCGCGCTCAGTGACGGATACCTGTTCGGGATGCTCCACCAGGCTTTGGGCAATATAAGTGAGCAATTCCTTCATTCGGGCCTCCATTCCCACGCTTACAGGCCGGCTTTTTTGAGCAGGGCGCGCACGGTATCAGTGGGCTGAGCGCCGGTTTTGATCCAGGCCTGGGCGCGCTCCAGATCGATCTTGATGGCAGCGGGCTCCTGGCAGGGATCGTAGGTACCGATCTCCTCAATGAAGCGGCCATCGCGGGGATAGCGGGAGTCGGCGACGACAACACGGTAGAAGGGGGCCTTTTTAGCGCCCATACGGCGCAGTCTGATCTTAACCATTTTATATTCACCTCCAAAGTGATCTGTTGTGTTTTCTATGGTAAATGTTTCATCTGGCCTGAGCCGGAAACACAAACCAACGTCAGAAGGGGAGTCCCATGCCCTTGAAGCGGCTCAGCAGGCCCCTGGACTTTTTGGGGTTGGCAAACTGGCGGGTGAGCTGCTGGACGGTCTCAAACTGCTTGAGCAGCCGGTTCACGTCCACCACCTGGGTGCCCGAGCCGGCGGCGATGCGCTTTTTCCGGCTGGAGTTGAGCGCCGCGGGATTTTCCCGTTCATAGGGGGTCATGGACTGGATGATGGCCTCGATGCGGGCCAGATCGCCCTCATCCACTGTCAGGTCCATGTTCTTGCCGCCCATGCCTGGAAGCATGGAGGCGATGTCCTGCATGGAGCCCATGCCCTTGAGCTGGATGAGCTGGTCATAGAAGTCGGACAGGGTGAACTTATTCTTCCGCATCCGCTCCAGCTGCTCGGCGGCCTTTTGAGCGTCCAGGTTCTGCTCCGCCTTCTCAATGAGGGAGAGCACGTCGCCCATGCCCAGGATGCGGCCGGCCATGCGGTCTGGGTGGAACACCTCGATGTTGTCCAGCTTTTCACCGGTGCCGACAAATTTGATGGGCTTGCCGGTGACGGCCCGGATGGACAGGGCGGCGCCGCCCCGGGCGTCGCCATCCAGCTGGGTGAGCATAACGCCGTCGATGTCCAGCGCGTCGTCAAAGGTCTTGGC
>CAZUWQ010000072.1:0-5187 GCA_964624195.1 uncultured Oscillospiraceae bacterium
ACGCGAACTTTCGCATTCTACCACGCCCTGAGCCGCTTGTCAATACCTTTTTTCAACTTTGTTTCCATCCGGTACCAGACGACTCGCAGACGCTCAAATAATATATCAGATCCCGCCGACAATGTCAACCCCTGATTTTCATTTTTTCTCACTTTTTTTGCCGCCCCCCTCCCTTGCTTTTCCACTGCAGCTATGGTATCTTCGATATTATAATAATGTGGTATCGCGTTAAAAGAGATACCTCTTGTCCATTTGCCCCGCGGTCCGCGGTCGATCGGCGTCCCTCCGCCCAGCTGTTCTACATCGACCGGCTGAACGATCATGTCTGCCGGGCCACGCCCTGCCGCGTCCGTGGCGCTCCCAACAAAACCTGACCTTGGTGGTGTCTGTCTATGCTTCAGCTCTCTGACCTTCGCCTGCCGGTAGATGCCGGCCTGGATACCTTAAAATACCGCGCCGCCGGGGTCCTATCCGTCCCCGTGGACGACATTCTGGACCTGTCCCTGGCCCGCCAGTCCATTGACGCCCGAAAAAAGGCGGATGTGCACCTGGTATGCACTGTCCGCGTGACCCTCCGGGACGAGGCCGGCGTCCTCCGCCGCGCCCCCAGAGGGGTGGTCCCGGTAGAAGACCGCCCTTACGTCCTGCCCCCGCTGGGCCGCACGTCCCCCCTGCCGCCGGTGGTGGCGGGCATGGGGCCCGCGGGATTGTTTGCCGCCCTGACCCTGGCCCGGGCTGGCCTGCGGCCTATCGTACTGGAGCGAGGCCGGGATGTGGATGAACGCACCATGGATGTGGAGCACTTCTGGCGGACCGGACAACTGTCCCGCGCCTCCAACGTCCAGTTCGGTGAGGGAGGGGCAGGCACCTTTTCTGACGGGAAACTGACCACCGGCATCAACGATCCCCGCATTACCCACGTTTTTGAAACCTTCGTGGCCCACGGCGCGCCGGAGGACATCAAATATTCCCACAAACCCCACATCGGCACCGATATGCTGCGGGATGTGGTGCGCTCCATGCGGGAAGAGCTTCTGTCCCTTGGCGCGGATGTGCGCTTTGAACACCAGCTATGGGGGCTGGACCAGGCGGATGGACGGCTGACCGGTCTCACCGTCATGACCGAAACCGGCCCCTATGACCTGCCCTGCGACGCTCTGGTTTTGGCTCCCGGCCACTCCGCCCGGGACACCTTCCAAATGCTGTATGATTCCGGCCTGCCCATGGAGCGCAAGAGCTTCGCCATCGGCGTGCGCATCGAGCACAGCCAGGAGAAGATCAGCCGCGCCCAGTTTGGAGAGGCCTGGGACAAACTGCCCGCCGCCGACTATAAGCTGGCCTGTCATCTGCCCAACGGCCGCTCCGCCTTTACCTTCTGTGTCTGCCCCGGCGGACAGGTGGTAGCCGCCGCCAGCGACTATGGCCAGGTGGTCACCAACGGTATGTCCCTCCGGGCCAGAGACGGCGCCAACATCAATGGCGGCTTCCTGGTGGGCGTGTCCCCCGACGACTTCGGCGGGGACGACCCGCTGGCCGGAGTGCGCTTCCAGGAGCGGTGGGAGCGGGCCGCCTGGGACAAAGGCTCCGGGGGACTGCCGCCCATCTATCAGGCAAACGTCCCCTGTTTTTATGCCCCCGCCCAACTGGTGGGCGACTTTTTGGCGGACCGCCCATCCACCGGCCCAGGCGCGATCCAGCCCACCTACCGCCCCGGCGTCACCTGGGGCACTCTGGACGGCACGCTTCCCCTCTATGTGCTGGACACGCTGAAGGAGGCCATCCCCCTCTTTGACCGGAAGCTCCACGGCTTTGCCGACCCTGACGCCGTCCTCACCGGTGTGGAGACCCGCTCGTCCTCCCCGGTGCGCATCCTCCGGGATGAGAGCTTCCGATCCCCTGCCCTTCGGGGCCTCTATCCCTGCGGCGAGGGCGCCGGCTACGCCGGCGGCATCACCTCCGCCGCCGTGGACGGCATCAAGGTGGCCGAGGCCATCATCCGGGGATGAGACCGGAAAAGCGCCCCTCTCACCTTGTCCGGAAATCGAAGCGCTCCCCCTTATCGGACTCCTTTCACGCCGCTTTTCTTCCCGCTGCCTTACTCCGGCCTTGGGCGGGATCCTGATAAATTTTTTTCGTTTCTCCCCTTTACAATTTGCCTCGCCTACGATACAATATGTATAATCAAACGCTGGGGGGTGTGCCCAATGAGCGATATGGATTATACGCGCAAATTCAATGTCAACTTCGATAAGGACGAGGAGATCAAGTCCATTCTGACCTCAGTGTACAATTCGCTGAAGGAAAAGGGGTACAACCCCATCAACCAGATCGTGGGCTATATCCTCAGCGAGGACCCGACCTATATCACCAACCACAATAATGCCCGCACGCTGATCCGCAAGCTGGACCGGGACGAGCTGCTGCAGGTGCTGCTGAAAAGCTATCTGTCCGAGTGACCGGGCGGCAGAGGCACAGAGAGACAAGGGGAGCCGTTTCCTGCGGGAGGCGGCTCCCCTTTTGACATCGAAACGAGTGGAAACCTGGGGAACCTTTTCAGCTCTGCTGCGTCTGATGGGATAATGGGAGCAGGGCCACGGTCCGGGAAGCGCAAGCGTAACAATATATTTGCTGTTTGCGGCCGTTTTTCCGTTGTTTTCCGGTCCGGAGCTTTATAGTGGCAGAGTAATTGTTTTTGACCTTTCCGGAGGAGGCCTTTCACATGGAAGAAGAACGCAAGAATGAGCCGTCGGAGGCGTCGCCGCGCCGTCCGCGTCCCCGAGTGAGGGGTCCGCGCGGCGGCAGATCCATAAGGGCCCGCGTTACAGCTCTTATCCTCCTGCTGGCCCTGCCGCTATCCGCCTGCGGCCCGGCGGGGGCGCAGGCAGAAGATGCGGCGCCCCCTGTGGACGACGTGCTCCAAGCCATCCTCACCGCCTACGGTCTCAGCAGCGATCCGACTGACGAGCAGCGGCTGGACCGGCAGCTGAACGCCGACGGGCTGGATGGCTATCTCACCGGCATCTACCATCTGCCCGAGGGAAGCTGCGATGACGCCGCTATCTACCGCAGCGGCGGCGCGGAGGCCTTTGAGACAGCTGTCCTCCAATTGAGCGCCGACGCGGACGCCGACGCGGTGCTGGCGGGCCTGGAGCAATATCTGCTGGACCGCCAGGGTGACTTCACCGGCTACGCCCCGGCCCAGGCGGAGATCGTGGCGCAGAGCAGCGCCCTGCTCTCCAACGGCGGAGGCTATGCCGCGCTGCTCATCTGCGACAGGCAGGACGAGGTCCAGGCCGCGTTCTACCGGGCGCTGGACCAGTCGGCCGGGGTCTCCCCTGCCGCTTCTCCCTCCCCCTCCATCCAGCCTTCCGCGGACCCGGCTCCAGCCCCCGCCTCCACGCCGACTCCGGAACCCACCCCAGATCCCACTACCGCGCCCACCATCCGCCCTTCCGCCGAGCCTGTCACCTATCCCGGACGCGTCTCCTTCGTGGCCCCGGGCATTGATGACATGACCCTGTTCGACTCCTCCGCCATTCTGACGGCCTGGGACAGCGGCGACCGCTCCGCCCTGTCGGACAAGGACGCGGCGATCCTGGAGACGGCGGAGCGGGTCATCGACCGGGTGATCACCGACGGCATGAGCGACTATGAAAAGGAGTGGGCTATCTATTCCTGGCTCACCAAAACCGTGGAATACGACAGGGATCATTATGACAGCCGGCTCACAGTCAGTCCTGACTCCTTCACGCCCTATAATCCTCTGAAGGAGCATAAGGGCGTCTGCCTGGGCTATGCCACCACCTTTCAGCTGTTCATGGACCTGCTGGACGTGGAGTGCGTCACCGTTGTGGGCGCCGCCTTCAACTCCCGGGAGGACCACGCCTGGAACATGGTCCGGCTGAATGGCGAGTGGTACTGCTTGGACGCCACCTGGGACAATGACAGCTTGGGCATACTGGCGTTGTGCAGCTATTTCAACGTCACCAGCGACTATATGGCCGAAACCGATCACCAGTGGGACTACGCCAATACCCCGGAGGCCACCGCCGCCGACCACGGCAGGCCCTGACCCGGAACACAACGCAAAAACACGGAGGTCAAAGCCACCCGGCTTTGGCCTCCGTCTTTTTTACACCTGTTTTTTCCCCGGCCGCAGCACCAGTTTTTCCTCCTCCACCGCCAGGCACAGCGTATCTCCCGCGGACAAACGCTGATCCAGCAGCATGGCCGCGGCCGGTTCCTCCACCTGGCGGCGGACCGCCCGGCGGATGGGGCGGGCGCCCTGGTCCTTTTCCTCCGTCACGTCCGCCAGCAGTGCCACCGCCTCCCGGGGAGCGTCCAGCTCCACCCCCAGAGCCGACAGCCGCCCGCCCAGTCCGGCGAGCATCCGGTCCGCGATCTGCTCCAGATCGCTCCGCTCCAGCCGGCGGAACAGCACCACCTCATCCAGCCGGTTGAGGAACTCCGGGCGGAAGTGCCGCTTCAACTCCGCCATGACCTCCTCCCGGCGCACGTCCTCCCGGCTGCCTCCGGCAAAGCCCAGGGGCGGCGCGTGGCTCACCATGCGGCGGGCCCCGATGTTGGAGGTCATCACGATCACCGTGTTGCGGAAGTCCGCCTTGCGGCCCTGGCTGTCGGTGAGAACGCCGTCCTCCATCACCTGCAGCAGGATGTTGTGCAGCTCGTCATGGGCCTTTTCGATCTCGTCGAACAGCACCACCGACCAGGGCCGGCGGCGCACCCGCTCGGTGAGCTGTCCCCCGTCCTCATGGCCCACATAACCCGGAGGCGCCCCCACCAGCCGGGATACCGTGTGCTTTTCCATATATTCCGACATATCGAACCGGATCAGCGCGTCCTCGCTGCCGAACAGGGCCGCCGCCAGCGCGCGGCACAGCTCGGTCTTGCCCACCCCGGTGGGCCCCAGGAACAGGAACACCCCCACCGGGCGGTTGGGCTCCTTCAACCCCACCCGGCCCCGTCGGATGGCGGCGGCCACGGCGGACACCGCCTGGTCCTGCCCCACCACCCGGCGGCACAGCTCGCCCTCCAGCTCCAGCAGGCGGCGGGCCTCCCCCCTGGTGATGGACTCCACCGGGATGCCCGTCCACTGGGCCAGCACCGCCGCCACATGCTCCCGTCCCAGCTGGCGGCGGCACTCCCCCCGCCGCCGGTTCTGCTTTC
>CAZUWQ010000073.1:0-5101 GCA_964624195.1 uncultured Oscillospiraceae bacterium
GCATATTGGACAGGGACGCCACATGCTTGCCGTAGCGGTACGGCTCGTTGAAGGGTTCGGTGAACCGGTTGGACACCAGCAGGGCGAAGTTGGTGTTGCCGCTCTGAAGGCTTGGGTCCGAATAGGAGTGCCCGTTCACCGTGTTGATGCCCTCCACGTTTTCCGCCACCACATGGCCATAGGGGTTCATGCAAAAGGTGCGCACCTGGTCTCCATACTGCTTGGTGCGGTATACCAGCTTGGACTCATACACCACGTTGGTGATGTGCTCGAACACGGAGGCGGGCAGCTCCACCCGCACTCCGATATCCACCTGGTTGTTCAGCAGCTCCAGCCCCAGCTTCTTGCACTGGTTGGAAAACCACTCCGCCCCCGACCGGCCCGGTCCGGCGATGAGATAGGGCGCGGTGTACACCGCGCCGTCGGCGGTGACAAGGGCGTAGCCCCCGTCCCTGGCCTCAATGTCGGTGACGGCGGTGTTGAACAGGAAGGTGTGCCTGTCCCGGATGGTCTCGTAAATGTCAGTGAGTATTTTCAGGTTGTTCTCCGTCCCCAGGTGCTTGCACCGGGCCTGGAGCAGGTGCAGGTCGAATTCCAGCGCCCGCTTCTCCAGCGCCCTGGCCTCCGGGGTGGCGGTGGAGTACACCTCCGTAGTGGCCCCGTGCTTCACGTTCAGCGCGTCCACATAGTCGATGAGCTCCAGCACCTCCTCCTCCGGCAGAAAGTCGGTGAGCCAGCCGCCGAAAGCGGTGGTAAAGTTGTACTTGCCGTCGGAAAAGGCCCCGGCCCCGCCGAAGCCGCACATGGTAGCGCACACCTTGCAGTGGACGCAGCTCTTGGCCCTGCCCGTCACGATGGGGCAGCTGCGGTGATAGATGTCCGCGCCCTGGTCCACCACCAGCACCTTGGCGGAGGGGCATTTCAGCGCCAGCTCATAGGCGGCGTAGATGCCCGCCTCGCCGGTGCCCAGTACCATCACGTCAAAGCTGTTCATAGCGATCCTCCTCATTTCCCGCGGCCCGGGGCCGGACCGCCGCTATCCTTCCCGCAGGCGCCCCAGATACCAGCCCGTCACCCCATGTTTTTTCGCCAGATATCCCCGTCCGCATCGCCGCACCAGAGCCAGCCGGTCTCCGGCGGACACCGGCAGCAGATAGTCGGTGGTGTCCTCGCAGTGGAGCAGCCCGTCCGAGGCCCGGCGGTAGATATAGTCTGTCGGTATCCACAGCTCCCGCCCGGTGGACCGGTGCCGGCACCAGCAGCAGTCCCCCTCCTCCTTCAGCTTCTCAATGGCGCTGTCGCTCCAGCGGATGTTCACGGAGTCGGCGCTGGCCGCCTGATCCTCCGCCGCCGTCACCACCGGCAGCCCGTCGTAGGCAATATAGTCCATCTTGTCCCCATAGATATCCGGTATGATCAGCGCGTTGAGCTGTCCGTCCATCTTGAGCACGCATCCGCCGTCGATGGACACGATGTGCCGTTCCCGCAGGATCAGCGGTCTGCTGCTGGGAACGTGGGGGTCATAGAGGGTCACCGGCCAGTGGCCCACCACCACCCAGCGGTCAAAGCTGTACCCCTGCCCCAGAAAATCATCGTTTTTCATGCACCGGCGGGCGGGCAGCTCCTCCAGCCGGTCCTCCCGGGGCACGCCGCCGTGGACAAAGAGATACCTGCCCGCCTCCAGGATATGGGGCAGAGCCATCAAAAATTCCGTCTCTCTGGGGAAACCGGTTACAATAGCCTGGCGCAGAGCCGGCAGCTCCTCCTCCCGTTGGGGGACGATACCGGCCTCCGCCCCCAGCTGATTGACCAGCGCCCGGCTGCCCCACTGACGAAACACCGGCCACAGGCTCCCGTCCACGCCCTCGTCACCCCGGAGGAACCTCCGGCTGATCTGATCGCAGTTGCCGCACAGGGGATACACCGTATGGTCTCTCTGTAATTCCATCAGATACCGCAGCACCGCCAGGCTGTCCCGGCCCTTTTCAAACAGGTCCCCCACCAGCACCAGCACATCGGACCGTCCAAAGCCGGCCTTGCGCAGCACGCCCTTCAAAAACGGCAGATTTCCGTGAATATCGCTGATGGCCAGCACCCGGCGGCCCGCCTCGATCTCCGGTCGGATCACGGCAGCAAGCTCATCCACCGGGACCGCCCCCTTCCTTCTTCTCGCGGAATATAGTATACCACAGCTTTTCCCCCTTGGAAAGCAAAAAACCTATTTACTTCACCGCTTCATTTTGGTAGAATACTGAGGGACGATATTTGGCGCATAGGGGGGGATAATATGCCTAAAATCACGAAAAAGGAGCGCAGCATGGCGCTCTACGAGAGCATTCTGGAGTTAAAGAGCTTAGAGGAATGCTGCGCGTTCTTCGATGACCTGTGTACCGTCGGCGAGCTGCGGACCATGGAGCAGCGGTTCGATGTGGCCGTCCTGCTGGACCAGGGCCTGGTTTACACCGACATTCTGGAAAAGACCGGCGCCAGCTCCGCCACCATCAGCCGGGTCAACCGTGTCTTCTCCTTCGGCACCGGCGGCTTCCGCCGCATGATCGAGCACCGAAAGGAACATCTGTCAAAGAAGGATACTTAACCGCAAAGGCGCGAAAATCACCCCACCCTCACCGGCAGCCCTGCCGCCTGAGGGTGGGGTGATCCGCGTTTTTCCCTTGCTTTATACAAGCTCCTGATAAAACGATCGGCTCGTTTTATTTGGGCCGCTTGCGCGGCCCGGCGGCGCGGCTGCCGGGGATGCCGCCGATCCTTTTCCGGCGCCGCGGTAAAAGCTTTTTTAGGGAACCAGTATTACCGGAAATACAGCGCCCCCGACTCAAAGATGGGTTGATCCTTATTCCCCGGGATATTTTTCGCCGCGAACCGGCCCGCCCGCTCGGTATGCCCCATCTTGCCGAACACCCGGCCGTCGGGGGAGAAAATACCCTCGATGCAGGCCGCCGACCCGTTGGGGTTGCAGTCGATGCCCATGTGGGCCGCCCCGGTGGCGGGGTCCACATATTGGGTGGCCACCTGACCGCCGGCGATGAGCCCGTCCACTACGCTCTGAGGCGCTACGAACCGGCCCTCGCCGTGGGAGATGGCGACGGCGTGCACGTCCCCCACATGGCTGCACAGCATCCAGGGGGAGCGCACCGACGCCACCCGTGTGGTCACATACCGGCTCTGGTGCCGGCCGATGAGGTTAAAGGTCAGGGTGGGGCAGTCCGCGTCCGTGGGCCGGATCTCTCCGAAGGGCACCAGGCCCAGCTTGATCAGCGCCTGGAACCCGTTGCAGATGCCCAGCATCAGGCCGTCCCGGTGCTTCAGCAGGTCGTGTACCGCGTCGGTGAGCTTGGGGTTACGCAGGAAGGACACGATGAACTTGGCCGATCCGTCCGGCTCGTCGCCCGCGGAGAAGCCGCCGGGCAGCAGCACCATCTGGCTGCGCCCGATGGCGGCGCACAGGGCGTCGGCGGACTGGCGCAGGTCCTCCGGGCTGAGATTGCGCGCCACTAAGATCTCCGGCTCGATGCCCGCCCGGAGGCAGGCCCGGGCCATGTCGTACTCGCAGTTGGTGCCGGGGAACACGGGGATCACCGCCCTGGGACGGGCGATCTGGCCGCTGAACACCGCCGGGGAGCGGCGGTCGTAGGTGATAAGCTCCACCGGCGTTTTCTCCGTGCCGGCGTCGTTGGGGTAAACGTCCTCCAGCACCCCCTCATTGAGCTTCAGCAACTCATCGATGGGGGCGGAGTCGCCGCCCAGCGCGATGACAGGCTCCGGGGTGGTGCGGCCGATCATCCGGCAGAAGCTGCAGCCGGTCTCCTCAGTCAGCTCGGCTGCAATGGCGCCGTAGAAGGGAATGTGCCACTCCTCGTCCGTCAGGTCGGCCTGGGCGCGGAAGCCAATGCGGTTGCCGAAGGACATCTTCATCACCGCCTCGGCAATGCTGTCCTCAATGGCCCACGCTGCCTTGACCTTGCCCGCCTGAGCCAGGGCATGGAAGCCCTCCCAGGCGGCTTTGGTCTGCTCCGGGTCGGCGCCGCCAAAGACGTACACCGGGTGCCCCGCCTCCTTGAACTCGGGAGACAGCACCTCGCCCGCTTTGATGGGGGCGACGGCGAAGGAGATCAGGGTGGGGGGCACGTCCAGATCCATGAAGGAGCCGGACATGGAGTCCTTGCCGCCGATGGCGGCCGCGCCGTAGTCCAGTTGGGCCTGCAAAGCGCCCAGCAGGGCGGCAAACGGCTTGCCCCAGCGGGCGGGGTCGTCCCGCAGCTTTTCAAAGAACTCCTGAAGGGTGAGATAGGCCTTTTTATAGTCGGCCCCTGCCGCCACCAGCTTTGTCAGAGAGGTGACCACGGCGTCCATAGCCCCGGAGAAGGGGTCGATGGACAGCCGCTCCGGGTCGCAGCCGTAGGACATGACGCTGGCCTGATCCGTCTCCTGCCCCGGCATGGTGGGCAGCAGCGCCGCCATGGCCTGGGCAGGGGTGGTCTGATATTTGCCGCCGAAGGGCATCAGCACGGACCCGGCCCCAATAGAGCCGTCGAACCGCTCGGTCAGCCCCCGGCGGGAGGCGCACTTCAGGCTGGACGCCATCTCCCGCAGAGTGTGATATTTTGCCGCGCCCATCCCGGCGCGGTCCGCTTCCCGCACGGACACGCGGGCGTGCTTCACCGCGCCGTTGGTATTCAGAAATTCCCGGCTCAGATCGGCGATGACACGGCCCTTCCACCGCATGACCATCCGGGGGGCTTCAGTGACCACCGCCACCCGGTAGGCCTCCAGGTTCTCCGCCTGGGCCGCGGCGATAAAGGCGGCCTCGTCCTCCGGGGCCACCACCACGGCCATGCGCTCCTGAGACTCGGAGATCGCCAGCTCCGTGCCGTCCAGCCCGTCATACTTCTTCCGCACCGCGTCCAGGTCGATGGACACGCCGTCGGCCAGCTCGCCGATGGCGACGCTGACGCCGCCCGCGCCGAAGTCGTTGCACCGCTTGATCATCCGGGTCACCGCTCCGTCCCGGAACAGGCGCTGGAGCTTGCGCTCCTCCGGGGCGTTGCCCTTCTGCACCTCGCTGGCCATGGTGGACAGGGAG
>CAZUWQ010000074.1:0-5089 GCA_964624195.1 uncultured Oscillospiraceae bacterium
GCTTTTTTCCGCCTGAGACCGCATAGTTTCCGCCGCGTTGGAAATGCTATGGATACTTTCAGTAAGGAGGTATTTACCATGGCAGATCTCACCACCAAGGAATTGGCGGCGCTGGAGGATCAGCTCAACTTCGAGAAGATGGTGTGCTGCAAGTATCAGGACGCGGCGCGGTCCACCACCGAGACGGAGCTGAAGGACTGCTACAGCCAGTACGCCGGCCAGCACAAGCGAAACTATGACAAGCTGCTGAGCTTTTTGCGGTAAGGGGAGGATAAGACATGAAAGACCAGGAGATCATCACCGACCTGCTGCTCACGGAGAAGAAAATGAGCACCAACTACGGCCTGTTCGCGTCCGAGTGCGTCAACGACCAGCTGCGGGATACCTTTGTGGACATGATCAGCCAGGGACACAAGACGCAGACCCACCTGTTCAAGACGGCCCAGCAGAAGGGCTGGTACCAGGTGGAGCGGGCCGAGCCACAGAAGATCAGCCAGGCGGAGCGGAAGTTCACCAGCGAGGCGCCCGGCATCGGCTGAATTCGCGTCGCGCCGGGCCCGCCGGGGAATGGATCTTTTCCCGGCGGGCCCTTGCTTTTGCCATCGGGTCAGGGTAAAATGAGGAAAAACAGCGGGGAGGGGCGAAGATGAAGAGAGTGGCGGCCATCGGCGAGGTGCTGATCGACTTTTTGGAGCGGGACAGGAGCGAGCGGGGGTACCCGATCCTGGAGGGCCAGCCCGGCGGCGCGCCGGCCAACTTTCTGGCGGCGGCGGCCCGGTGCGGAGTGGAGACGGCCATGATCGCCAAGGTGGGGGCGGACGCCTTCGGGCGGCTGCTGGTGGAGTCGCTGGAGCGGGAGGGCGTCGACATCCGCGGGGTGAAAATGGACGACCGCCGCTTTACCACCCTGGCCTTTGTCACCCTGGGCCGGGGCGGGGAGCGGGACTTCTCCTTTGCCCGCAAGCCGGGGGCGGATACCTGCCTGACCTGGGAGGAGGTGGATCGGGCCCTGATCGACGGGGCGGACGCGCTGCATTTCGGCACGCTGTCCCTCACCCAGGAGCCGGTCCGGGAGGCCACCCGGCAGGCGGTGGCCTACGCCAGAGAGCGGGGTAAGCTGATCTCCTTTGACCCCAACCTGCGCCTGCCCCTGTGGGACACAGAGGAGGAGGCCAGGCGGCAGATCCTGTGGGGGCTGGAGCAGGCGGACGTGGTGAAGCTCAGCGGGGAAGAGGCGGCCTTTGCCCTGGACCGCGGGCCGGAGGAGGGGGGACGGCTGCTGCTGGACCGCTTCGGCTGCCGGCTGGCCTTCGTCACCCTGGGGCGGGACGGCTGCTGCTTCGCGTCCCGGCGGGGCTGCGGCCATGTGGCCGGCTTCCCGGTGCGGGCGGTGGACGCCACCGGCGCCGGAGACATCTTCGGCGGCAGCGCCCTGGCCCGTCTGCTGCTGTCCGGGAAGGAGCCGGAGGACCTGTCCATAGAGGAGCTGACCGGCATCGTCACCTACGCAAACGGGGCGGCGGCCCTGTCCACCCTGAGACATGGGGGCCTGGGCACGGCCCCCGAACCGGCGGAGGTGGACGCGCTGACACGGGGAGCGCCCCGCGCCGACCGCCGCGGGCTGTAAGCGAATGGTCACATTTTCCGCAATAAATTGTGGAGAGATCGGCCAAAAAGATAATAAATATTGTAGATCTGATACAAACGACAGCAGGTTGGCATAACTTTACATCAGCCTTGACCCGGACCGCGCCACGCGGTCCGGGTTTTTATTCACAAAAAATTCACAAATAGGGACCCTGTGGCGGGGAAGCCACAAGATATTGAGCGGAACGGGGAGAAATACACAATAAAATGTATTGAACGGAGAAAAAAAGGGAGCTCTTCAATGAAACATACGTTTGAATGGAGGGAAAAGACGAAAAAAACACGGATTTGCAACAGTTTCAAGCAAAAAAAGTGCTTGCAATTTTTTGGGACAGGCTGTATACTGAAACCACGCTTGGAGTGAAATGGAGTAAAATCCATTTATTTTGGAGTGAAATGGAGGGAGAGACAGATGACCGGCACCTATGAACACAGTATAGACAACGCCGGCCGTCTGATCGTGCCCTCCAAGCTGCGGGACAAGCTGGGGCCCACGTTCTACCTGTCTGTGGGCGTGAAGGAGAACCTGACGCTCTACCCCCTGTCCACCTGGGCCAAGCTGCAGGAGCGGGTGAGCGAGCTGACCACCACTCAGGCGGCGGCCATGGACGTGTTTTTCGCCTCCGCCCAGCTGTGTGAGGCGGATAAGCAGTGGCGGTTCCAGGTGCCCGGTTACCTCAAGGACTATGCCAAGATCGACCGGGACGTGGTCATCACCGGCAATAACGACCGGGCGCAGATCTGGAGCGCGGAGAACTGGAAGGCCAAGACCCGCCAGCAGCTCAACCCGGAGAACATCGCCAACCTGCTGGAAAGCCTGGGCATCTGACCGATGGAGTACACGCACGAGCCGGTGCTGCTGGCCGAGTGCCTGGACGGGCTGAACATCCGCCCGGACGGCGTCTATGTGGACGGCACCCTGGGCAGGGCGGGACATTCCCGGGAGATCGCCGCCCGGCTCACTACCGGCCGGCTCATCGCCATTGACCGGGACGCCGCCGCGCTGGAAGCCGCCCCCGCCCGACTGGGGGAGCTGATAGACCGGGTGACCCTGGTCCGGGGCAATTTCAGCGACATCGCCGCCATTCTGGGGGAGTTGAACATCTCAGGTGTGGACGGAATGCTGTTCGACCTGGGCGTGTCGTCCCCCCAACTGGATGACGCCAGCCGGGGCTTTTCCTATCTCCAGGACGCCCGGCTGGATATGCGCATGGACCAGTCGGCGGCGCTGACCGCCTATGAGGTGGTCAACAGCTGGAGCCGGGAGGAGCTGAAGCGCGTCCTCTGGCAGTACGGGGAGGAGCGGTACGCCGGGCTGATCGCCGCGGCCATCGTCCGGGCGCGGGAGCGTGCCCCCATTGAAACGACGCTGGAGCTGGCGGAGCTGATCCGATCGGCCATGCCCGCCAAAGCGCGGCGGGAGAAGCAGCACCCGGCTAAGCGGTCCTTCCAGGCCATCCGCATCGCCGTCAACGATGAGCTGGGCGAGGTGGAGCGTATGCTGGGCAGCGCCCTGGAGGTGCTGGATCCCGGCGGACGGCTGGCGGTGATCTCGTTCCACTCCCTGGAGGACCGGCTGGTGAAGACCGCCTTCGCGGAGTGGGCCAAGGGCTGTATCTGCCCGCCGGATTTTCCGGTGTGCGTGTGCGGCAGGACGCCTGAAGTGAAGCTGATCGGCAGGCGGCCCATCGTGGCCGGGCCGGAGGAATTGAAGAACAACCCCCGATCCCGCAGCGCCAGGCTGCGGGTGGCGGAGAAGCTGTAAGAGGCCGGCAGGCGCCGGAGCGGCGCCTGTACATCGTTTACGTGAGGAGAAAAGATCATGGCAGAGGAGCGCAGAACAAGGCAATACCGCACCTATGGCAGCGAGGCCTACCAGCCTGAGTATGAGCGCCAGGCCGCGCCGGTCCGCCGCGCCCCTCAGCGGGGCCGGCCGGAGGAGCCGGTCCGCCGCCCCAGGGTGCAGCCCCGCACGCGGACGATCACCCGGCCCGACATACAGGTCCGGCCCCAGGGCGCCGTTGCGCCTCTTGCCATTGTGGGCTTTCTGGCCGTAGCGCTGTGCGCGCTGCTGCTGGTGATGACCAGCGCTCAACTGTCCATGGTCAACGATGAGACGGTGGAGCTGCGCGACACCCTGGCCTCCTTGCAGGAGGAGGAAAAGACCTTACAGACCCAGGTCGAGCTGGCCTATGATCTGTCGGAGATCGAGCGGCAGCTGACTGCCGACGGCTCCATGGTCAAGGCGGGCGCGGGCCAGATCGTGTATCTGGATCTGTCCCAGGGGGACAACGTGGTGTACTACGACGCGTCGGAGCAGGGGCTGTCCGGCCTGATCCGACGGGCGGAGCAGTTTTTGTCCGGAATATTGTCATAAAGGACGCCGCCGAGGGCATACACTGTATCGCGTCATAGATAGAATATAGCATGAAAGAGGGGCGTAAGAAGGCAGGGGGTTCTTACGCCCTTTTGTACGTGTTGACTCCAACATTACGGGGAAGGAGCGCCGACTATGCAGAAAAGCGGTATGGGAAAAAACAATCGCAGCCTGTTCCGCCGTACCGTCTTTTTGATGGTGCTGCTGGGGGTGGTGCTGTTTATCCCGCTGGTGGTCCAGCTCTGGAAGCTGCAGATCGTCCAGCATGACTACTGGGAGGAGATCGCCGCCAATCAGCAGACCAGAGACGTGGCGGTGAACGCGAGCCGGGGCACCATTTACGACGCCTCCGGCGAGATCCTGGCCATGTCGGCTACGGTGCAGCAGCTGATCCTGTCTCCCAGGGATGTGGTGGCGTCCATCGACAAGGAGGACTACAGGGACGAGAACGGGGATCTGGACGAGGCGGCCTACGACGCCGCCCTGAAGGAGCACCAGGCGTTGATCGTCGATGGGCTGGTGGAGCTGCTGGGCATGGACGAGGAATGGCTGTGGGCCAGGCTGGAGCACACCAACTCCTACTATACCGTGCTGGCTGCTGAGCTGGAGGAGGAGGACGCGGAGGCGGTGCGCGCCTTCCTGTCGGACAACAAGCTGTCCATCCAGCTCTACCTCACCCCCACCACCAAGCGGTATTACCCCAACTCGTCGGTAGGGTCCCATGTGCTGGGCTATATGGCGGAAAATGAGAACAGCGGCGGCGTGAAGGTGGGCGTCCAGGGCATCGAGGCCATGTATCAGGATCTGCTCTCCGGAGAGATGGGCCGGGTCATCACCGCCAAGAACGCCGTGGGCGGCACCATGCTGTCCAGCTATGAGGCGTATATCGACGGGGAGGACGGGCTGGACCTGCACCTGACCCTGGACGCATCCATCCAGGCCATGCTGGAGCAGACGCTCGCCGAGGGCATCGAGACCTATGATGTGCAGAAAGGCGGCTTTGGCATCGTCATCGACCCCACCACCGGGGCGGTGCTTGCCATGGCCAGCACGCCGGACTTCGAC
>CAZUWQ010000075.1:0-5037 GCA_964624195.1 uncultured Oscillospiraceae bacterium
CCGCCGCGAAATTTCTCACAGATCGCTCTTGCCAAATTGCGCGGCGTTGCCTTAGAATGTCTACATACCACGGATACAGGAGGGCGGAGCGATGGAGCGGCTGGACAAGCGGCTGGCGGACACGGGCCGGTGGAGCCGGAAGGAGGCGCGGGCGCTGATCCGGGCGGGCCGGGTGACGGTGGACGGCGCGGTATGCGCCCGGCCGGAGGAAAAAGCGGCGGAGAGCGCCCAGGTCGCGGTGGACGGCGCGCCGCTGGAGGCCGCGGGGCCGGTATACCTGATGCTGTACAAGCCGGCGGGGCTGGTGTCCGCCACGGAGGACGGCAGCGCGGCCACCGTGCTGTCCCTGCTGCCGGAACGCTGCCGGCGGAGAGGGCTGTTCCCCGTGGGCCGGCTGGACAAGGACACGGAGGGCCTGCTGCTGCTCACCGACGACGGGCCGCTGGCCCACCGCCTGCTGGCCCCGAAAAGCCATGTGGACAAGACGTACTATGTGGAGGTGGAGGGGAAGCTGGACCGGGCGGACGCGGAGGCGGTGGCTCAGGGGGTGACCCTGGCCGACGGCTATGTATGCCTGCCGGGGAAGCTGGAGCCTTTCGACGGAGGAAGCTCCGCCCTTATCACCATCCATGAGGGGAAATATCACCAGATCAAGAGGATGCTGGCGTCCAGGGGGAAGCCGGTGACCTACCTGAAGCGGGTGCGCTTCGGCCCGCTGACGCTGGACGAGAAGCTGCCAAAGGGTGGGTGGAGAGCACTGACCGAGGCGGAAATTCGGGCCCTTTTCCGTCAATGAGACAAAAGTTCAGGCAAATTAGACAAAAAATTTTAGAAAAAACTATTGAAACCGGCAAAGGAACCTTATATAATGTAGATGTCCCGATCGACCAAACATAGAGAAGGGGGAATCGCGCAATGTCCAGCCGGATCTTTCAGGGGATCGTTTTGCAGATGAAGGACTGCTCCGACCGGGCGGTCGGCGTCATTGACGAGCAGGGGACGGTGGTAGCCTGCAATGAGTTGTCCTGCATCGGGGAAAAATGGGGCGGCGTGGCGGCCATGCTGGCCGCGGAGCAGGATACGCTGGTGGTGAGCAACGGCTTTACGTTCAAGACTCTGCCCGGCTGGAACGGGCGGTTCGATTACGCCGCCTTTGTCCGGGGCGAGGACGAGCAGGCGGCTCTGATGTGCTCCATGGCGGTCATCGCCCTCAACGGCGCCAAGACCTACTATGAGGAAAAGCACGACAAGGCCACCTTTGTCAAGAATATCCTGTGCGATAATATGCTGCTGGGGGACATCTACGTCCGGGCCAAGGAGCTGCACTTTATCTCCGAAATGCCCCGGGCGGTGATCCTGATCCGCCAGCTGGGGGAGCCGGACGTGTCCGCCATCGACGTGCTCTCCAACCTGTACCCGGACCGGCAGGCCGATTATGTGCTGTCCATCAGCGAGACGGACGTGGCGCTGGTCAAGCAGCTGCCCGAGGGGGCGGACCTCCGGGAGGTGCAGAAGATCGCCCAGACCGCGCAGGAGACGCTCACCCGTGAGCTGGGCATCAAGACGGTGGTGGGCATCGGCACCATCGTCAGCCATGTGCGGGACCTGGCCAGGGCCTATAAGGAGGCCCAGGTCGCCATCGACGTGGGCAAGGTGTTTGACACCGAGAGGTCCATCATTACCTATGAGAACCTGGGCATCGGCCGGCTGATCTATCAGCTGCCCACCACCCTCTGCGAGATGTTCCTCCAGGAGGTGTTCAAGAAGAACCCCATCGACGCGCTGGATCAGGAGACCCTGTTCACCATCAACAAGTTCTTCGAGAACAACCTGAACGTGTCCGAGACGGCCCGCAAGCTGTTCGTCCACCGCAACACCCTGGTCTACCGCCTGGAGAAGATCAAGAAGATCACCGGGCTGGACCTGCGGGAGTTTGACGACGCCATCACCTTCAAGGTGGCCCTGATGGTCAAGAAGTACCTGGTGTCCCGTGGGATCGAGTCGTGAGCCCGCTTCCATAAGCTCCGGTCCACCGCGGCCCGCCGGAAAGCGTCTGCTTTCCGGCGGGCCTTTTTGTAACTATTTGTAGCTTTTTGATGGAAAAATTTGGGCGGAGTTGACATAAAAATTTTGACAATTTGCCGGATATCGGGCGTATTCTGTTGACAGAGCACGAAAGAATCGGTATAATAAATTTCGGTACGCGGCGGAACTGGTTACAAAAAGTTACAATGGAGATGTCCCTTTATGATACGACTGATGGGCGTGGAAAAGGAGTACGACAACGGCACCAAGGCCCTGCGGAAGCTCGACCTGCGCATTGACGATGGAGAGTTCGTCTTTCTGGTGGGACCCTCCGGCTCCGGAAAATCCACCATCATCAAGCTGCTGACAGCGGAGGAGACCTCTACCAAGGGGCGGGTCATGGTCAACGGGTATAACCTGAACAACATCCGCCACTGGCAGATCCCCTATATGCGCCGTACCCTGGGGGTCATCTTTCAGGATTTCCGCCTGATCGATAAAAAGACGGTGTGGGGCAATCTGGAATTCGCCATGCGGGCGGTCGGCGCGTCCAACCGGGAGATGCGAAAGCGCATCCCCTATGTGCTGGACCTGGTGGGGCTGGGGGAGAAATACAACGCGCTCCCCAATGAGATCAGCGGCGGTGAGCAGCAGCGGGTGGCGGTGGCCCGGGCGCTGGTGAACAACCCTCAGATGATCATTGCCGACGAGCCTACCGGCAACCTGGACCCCCAGCGCTCACTGGAGATCATGACGCTGCTGGAGCGCATCAACTCCATGGGCACCACCATGCTGGTGGTCACCCATGAGAAGGAGCTGGTCAATCGCTTTTCCAAGCGGGTGGTCGCCATTAAGGACGGAGAGCTGGTCAGTGACGCGCAGGGAGGCTACTACAGGTGAAAAAAAGGTTTAACCTGGGCTACTTCATCAGCGAGGGCTTCCAGAGCATCTTTTCCCACGGGCTGATGTCCTTCGCCGCGGTGTGCATGATCGTGGCTTGCCTGATCATCATGGGGTCCTTCTCCCTGGTGGCTATCAACGCGGACAAGATGCTGATGAAGGCGGAGGACGAAAACGAGTTTTTGGCGTACATCGACGAGGAATATACCGACACGCAGATCGCCGCCCTGACCCGCCGGGTGGAGCGGCTGCCCAATGTGGCGTCCGTCACCTTTATCACAAAGGAGGAGGCCAAGGCAGCCTATCTGGAGGGGCATGAAGGGGATGGCCTTTACACCAATATACCGGACGAGGTGTTCCGGGACCGGCTGTCCATCCATGTGCTGGACCTGGAGCAGTTTTCGCAGACGGTGGAGTCGGTGCGGGCGCTGGACGGCGTAGCCAATATCCGGGCGGAATCGGAGCTGGCGGAGGGCTTTGTCACGGTGCGCAACGTAGCCACCCTCATCGCCACGGCGCTGATCGCCCTGCTGGCGGCGGTGTCCCTGTTTATCATTGCCAACACCATCCGGCTGGCTACCTTCGCCCGCCGGGAGGAGATCGCCATTATGAAGATGTGCGGCGCCACCGACAGCTTTGTCCGCTGGCCCTTTGTGATCGAGGGCCTGATCCTGGGCCTGGCCGGGGCGGTGGTGGCCTTTTTCCTCCAGTGGGGCATCTATACCGGCGTCTACCGGGCGGTGGTAGCCAACGGCGCCATCGGGATGTTTCCGCTGGTGAGCTTCAGCTCGATCTGGGCGCCGGTGCTGGGCATCTTTGCCCTGGCGGGGGCGCTCATCGGCTGCTGCGGTTCGGCGCTTGCCATCCGCAAGTTCCTTCAGGTGTAAGGGGAAGGAGGACAGCATGAAGAAAAAAACACAGCGTATCATAGTCATTGTGCTGGCGGCGGTCCTGATCCTGTCCGTGCTGCTGCCCGCTCTGAGCGTGATGGCCAGCGGCAGCGTCACCCAGGGGGATATCGACGCCCTCAAGAATGAGCTGGCCGACATCACCGCCGCCAAGAAGGACGCGCAGCAGCGGCTGGAGGCCATCCGGGGCGACATGAGCAAGGCCGAAGAGCAGGTGGAGCTGGTCCAGGGCCAGATCACGCTGACGGAGCACCAGATCTACGACAGCCAGATGCTGCTGGACCAGTATGACCTGGACATCCAGGCCAAGGAGGAGGACATCGCCCTGTTGGAGGAGGACGAGGCGCGGCAGTACGAGGAGTTTTACGCCCAGACCCGCTGGATGGAGGAGACGGGCACCGTGTCCTATCTGTCCATCTTCTTTCAGGCGTCCAGCTTTTCCGAAATGCTGGACTACGCCATGCTGATCACCGACATCATGGACTACAACAACCGCATCATCACCCAGTTGGAGGAGACCCAGCGGCAGATCGGAGAGGCCAGGGACGAGGTGCAGACCCTGCGGGACGGCCAGGCGGAGGTCCAGGCGGGGCTGGAGAGCCAGCTGGCGGAGCTGGCCGTCCAGAAGCAGGAGGCGGAGGCACTGTACGACCAGATCGCCGAGTCGGAGAGCCAGATCGCAGAGGAGGCCCGTCAGTTGGCCGCCGACGAGGCCGCCATGGCCAAAGAACTGGAGGAGGCCCAGGAAAAGTACGCCGCTCAGATCGCCGCGCTGAACCAGATGAGCGGCGACTGGTACTGGCCTCTGCCGGGGCGGTATAAGTTGTCATCCCTGTTCGGCGGACGCCTTGATCCCTTCACCGGCCTTCCGGATAATCACACCGGTACCGACATCCCCGCTCCCCAGGGCACTGAGATCCACGCCGCCCAGGAGGGCGTGGTCACCACTGTCGGCACGAACCGCTATTCCTCGTATGGATATTACTGCATGATCACCCATGCCAACGGCTATGTCACCCTCTATGCCCATATGAATTCCCTGCCCATCGTGCAGGCGGGGGAGACGGTGACCAAGGGCCAGGTCATCGGCTATGTGGGCACCACGGGCCGGTCCACCGGCTATCACCTGCACTTTGAATTGCGGGTGAACGGCGTCCGGGGCGACGTGCTCAAGCTCTATCCCGGCATGACGTTTACCTCGCCC
>CAZUWQ010000076.1:0-2952 GCA_964624195.1 uncultured Oscillospiraceae bacterium
GAAGGAGGCGCACTCGGTCTCCTTGCAGTCGCAGACGCTGTTCTGGCAGCAGCCCACCTGGATCTCGTTCAGGGTGCAGTGGGCGTCCTTGTGGTGGACGCAGCTGTTGACAGAGCACTTGATGCTGGGATTGGTCTGATCGAACATGATAGCTTCCTCCTTGTATTCCGGATACAAGGGAAGTATGCCCGTGGAGGCGGGAAATCATACGTCATTCTCCGGGTCCTCCTGCTCCGCGGGAGCGGTCATGACCGCGGGAATGAACCGGGTAGCGAAGCGGCCCCGCCCCCGGCCCTTCACATAGAAGAATCCGATGACGGAGAAGACCGCCGCGCCGATGAAGTTGACGAGCAGGTCCTTCATGGTGTCCACGATGCCCACGTCCAGATAGCCGCCCAGCCCCAGGGGCACCTGGGAGCCGTCGGACAGCGCCAGAATGACGTCCTGAATGTCCCGGACGATGACGGCATGGGTGCCGTGGTTGGGGTCCAGGTTGACGGTGGAGATCGTGTTGAGAATGGTGTCCTTCTGCATATCCGTAAGAAAGAAATGGTCCATGGAAAACTCAAAGAATTCCCAGATCACGCCCACCGTCATGGAAAAGCAGAAGGCGACCACCGCCACGAAGAAGGGGGACAGATTGAGGGAGATCCGCTCGGAACGGTTCAGAATGTCCACCAGGGCAAAGCCGATGGCGGCGCATAAAAAGCCGTTCAGGGTATGCAGTATGGTGTCCCAATAGGGTATTTTTATGTAGTAGGCCTGGATCTCACCCAGGATCTCCGCGGAAAAGATGAACAGCAGGATGATGATCTCCAGAGTGTCCGGCAGGTCGATGTGCAGCCGCCGCTCGATGAGAGAGGGCAGGGTGAACAGGATCAGGGTGAGCACGCACAACATCACATTTTCATAGCTGCCCTTGAGCAGCTGCCGGATCATGGTGGCCGCCACCAGAAGCCGCAGGATGATATACACGGCGGACATCAGCTTTTTGTTTTCGATCCGGCGCCACTCCGCGCCTGTCGGTTCCCGCCGTTTCATTTTCTCTTTCTTCATGGATAAGCCTCCCTCTTGTGGTCAACGCTGTTCTCTCCGCATAGGATGAACGCGGAGGTGAGAAGGATGGATCTGCGGTCAAATCAAATCACCCTGGGCGAGCTGTGGGACGATCCCCGCAGCCGGGCGGTATTTCAAAAGCGGGTCCCCATGCTGGCGAAGCACCCCCTGAAGGGGGCGGCCCGGACGGTGACGCTGAAGCAGCTGGCGGATTTTATGTCCGGCTGGGTGCCCGATCTGATGATCAACGGGGTCATGCAGGATCTGAAAAAGCTCTGATCCCGGAATTTCAACATAAGGAAACCAAGCACCCCCCGCGCTGTCGGCCGACAACGCGGGGGGTGTCGCGTTTTCGGGAAAGCGGCGGATCCTCAGAAAAAGCGCTGGGCGCCGATCTGCCGTCCGGCTGGGGTGGCGGCCAGGCCGCCCTGACCGGTCTCCCGGAGGGAGGCGGGCATGGAGCGGCCCACGGCGGCCATGGCGTCGATGACCTGGTCGCAGGGAATGACGGCGGCGATATCGGCCAAGGCCATGTCGGCGCAGGCCAAGGCGTTCATGGCGCCCATGACGTTCCGCTTGACGCAGGGCACCTCCACCAGTCCCGCTACCGGGTCGCACACCAGCCCCAGCACATTTTGCAGGGCCATGGCGCAGGCATGGGCCATCTGGTCCCCGGTGCCGCCTCTGGCGTGGACCAGGGCGGCGGCGGCCATGGCGGAGGCGGAACCCACCTCCGCCTGACAGCCCCCCTCCGCGCCGGAGATGGAGGCCCGGGCGGCGATGACCTGCCCGAAGCCGGCGGACACATAGAGACACTCCACCAGCCTGCTGTCAGGCAGGCCGTCCCGCCGCTGGAGGGGGATCAGCACCGCAGGCAGGACGCCGCTGGCCCCCGCGGTGGGGGCGGCCACGATGCGGCCCATGCAGGCGTTGTGCTCCCCCACCCGAAGGGCGGTGGCGATGACGTTCTGGAGGAAGGGGCCGCCCAAGGGGTCTTGAGCCTGCTCCATCTTGGCGGCCTGACCGCCGGACAGACCGCTGGGGGAGCGGCGGGCAGGGTCATAGTCGGCGGCGGAGCCTTTCATGGCGTACCACAGGGCGTCCATGCGGGCGAGGCTGTCCGCCTCATCCACGCCCCGGTCCCGGCAGTCATCCTCCAGGACCGCCCGCCACAGGGGCCGGTCCCCGGCGGCGGCGAGCAGTTGGGCAACAGACAGGAAAGCCATTGGTCAACCCTCCTCCATATCGAGATAGGTGCAGCGCACCACGCCGTCCAGCCCGTCCAGCTCATGGAGCAGGGAGGCGGGCAGCGGGGCGTCGCACTCCATGACCATCACGGCCAGCCCGCCCCGGCGGTCCCGGTAGAGCTGCATGGTGGCGATGTTGGCCCCGTGACGGGAGAGGACGTTGGACACCTCGGCCACGATGCCGGGCCTGTCCTCGTTGCGGATGATAAGGGTGGGACAGGCCCCGGAGAAGGAGGCATCCATGCCGTCGATGGCGTTCACCCGGATGCGCCCTCCGCCCAGGGAGGATGCGGAGACGGTCAGGACCCGGCCCCGGCTGTCGGTGAGGGTGAGCACGGCGGTGTTGGGGTGGGCGTCCCGCAGTTCCACGGTCCGCAGCTCCACCTCCATACCGGCCGCCTGGGCCAGTTGGAGGCTGTGAGGGATGTCGGGGTCGTCGGGGGCCATGTCCAGCAGACCGGCTACGATGGCGCGGTCGGTACCATGGCCGGCGCCGGTGGCGGCAAAGGAGCCGTGAAGGGCGATGTCCGCCCGTGCGGGGCGGCTGCCCAGCAGCCGCCGGGCCACACGGCCGATGCGGACCGCGCCCGCCGTATGGGACGACGAGGGCCCCACCATGATGGGACCCATAATATCGAAAATACTCATG
>CAZUWQ010000076.1:3052-5030 GCA_964624195.1 uncultured Oscillospiraceae bacterium
AGGGCCCCACCATGATGGGACCCATAATATCGAAAATACTCATGGGGCAGTCATTTGACCTCCTGGGCTTTGATCAGGTTGGTGGAGCCGCTGCGCCCGATGGGGACGCCGGCGGTGATGACCACCGTTTCGCCGGGCCGGACCAGGCCCTCCTTTTTGGCGGAGTCCACGCACAGGGAGAACAGCCGGTCGGTGGAATCCACGGTGCCGGACAGGTATGGGGCCACGCCCCAGGAGATGGCCAGCTGGCGGCGCACCCGCTCCTGGGTGGTCAGAGCGGCCACTACGCAGCCGGGGCGAAACCGGGAGATCATGCGGGCGGTGTAGCCTGACTGGGTCGCGGTAAGGATAGCGGTGGCCCCCAGATCCATGGCGGTGAGACAGCTGGTGTGGCTGATGGCGTTGGTGATGTTGGCGCAGCTGTTGTAGGGGACCCCTCGGAACCGCTTCCAGTAGTCGATGTCGTTCTCGGCGGCCACGGTGATATCCACCATGGTCTGCAGGGCCTCTAAGGGATACTTGCCGGAGGCGGTCTCGCCGGACAGCATAACGCAGCTGGTGCCGTCGAACACGGCGTTGGCCACGTCGGACACCTCGGCCCGGGTGGGCCGCGGATTGCGGATCATGGAGTCCAGCATCTGGGTGGCTGTGATGACGTGCTTGCCCTGCTGGATGGCGGTCTTGATCATCCGCTTCTGGATGATGGGCACCTCATAGGCGGGGATCTCCACGCCCAGGTCGCCCCGGGCCACCATGATGCCGTCGGCCGCGTCCACAATGGCGTCCAGATTGTCCACGCCCTCCCGATTCTCGATCTTGGCGATGATGCCGATGTCATTTCCACCATGGGAGTCCAGCACGGCCCGGATCTCATTCACGTCGTCGGCCCGCCGGACAAAGGAGGCCGCTACAAAGTCAAAGTCGTTTTCCACGGCGAAGCGCAGATCGTCCCGGTCCTTGTCGGTGAGGGCGGGCAGGGCAATGTGGACGCCGGGGATATTGATGCTCTTATTGCTGGACAGGCTGCCGCCGGTGACCACCCGGCAGTGGATGTCCTCCCCGTCGATGAACTCCACCTCCAGGTCGATCAGTCCGTCGTCCACCAGCAGATGGCAGCCGGGGGACAACTCCTGGTGCAGCTTGTCATAGGTGACGGATACGATGTCCTGGCTGCCCTCCACCTCGCGGGTGGTGAGGATGAAAGGATCGCCGTCGTTGAGCTGGATGCTGCCGCGGTCGAACGTGCGGATGCGGATCTCGGGGCCTTTGGTGTCCAGGATGGTGGCCACCGGCAGGCCCAGACTGTCCCGCACACGCTTGAAGCGGGTGAGCAGGGCCAGGTGGCTCTCGTGCGTGCCATGAGAGAAATTGAACCGGGCGGCGTCCATGCCGGTGAGGATCAGCTTTTCCAGCAGATCCTCGCTGTCGCAGGCGGGGCCCAGGGTGCAGACGATCTTTGTTTTTCTCATTGAGATATCCTCCATTTTTGCATGACAACAAACCGATCGTGTATGCCCCTTATCATACACGAAATCACCGAGTTTGACAATATCTGAACAAGCCTTTTAATAGGGGGGAAGAAAAATATGACCCGGGCCGCGGCGGCCCGGGTCATGGTATCGCGCTTATTCCTCGGTCTCCTCCGATCCGCCGGCGGGGGTGTTTTTAGACACCAAAGCCCATTCCACGCGGCGGTCGGTGAGCTGCTGGACCTTGATGTGCAGGCCGCAGGCGTCCACCTCCACCTGACTGCCGTCCTCCGGGATAGCTGACAGCTGGGCGAAGACCAGACCGCCCAGAGTGTCGGACTCCTCGTCCTCGGGAAATTCGATCTCCAGGGCCTCCGCCACCTGGTCCAACTGACAGGAGCCGGCCACCCGCCAGAGGTTATCCTCCAGCTGCTCGATGTCCTTCTCCTCCTGTGGGTCAAACTCGTCGTAGATGTTGCCCACGATCTCCTCCAGCAGGTCCTCCATGG
>CAZUWQ010000077.1:0-5014 GCA_964624195.1 uncultured Oscillospiraceae bacterium
TGCCAAAAAAATTTTATTTTCGTGAAAAAAGAGGGTTTTGGGCGGGGCGCGTGGTATATTAACAGCGAAAGGCTCAATAGGAGGGGTGCTATGAACATTCGGGAGCGCACGGAGGAGCTGGAGCGGCAGACCCTGTCGCCCAGGGCCTGCTTGTCGGTCGACTCAAAGGGGCGGGCGGCGGACATCCCGCCCTGTCCCATGCGGACCTGCTTCCAGCGGGATGTGGACCGGGTGGTACACAGCAAGTCCTTCCGCCGCCTGAAGCACAAGACTCAGGTGTTTCTCCAGCCGGAGGGGGACCACTACCGCACCCGGATGACCCACACGCTGGAGGTGTCCCGCATCGCCCGGACCATGGCCCGCGGCCTGCGGCTCAACGAGGATCTGACCGAGGCGGCGGCCCTGGGCCACGACCTGGGCCACACCCCCTTCGGCCACGCCGGAGAGCGGGCGCTGGGCCGGATGGTGGAGGGCGGCTTCCGCCACTATGAGCAGTCCCTCCGGGTGGTGGACCGGCTGGAAAACGGCGGCGAGGGGCTGAACCTGTGCTACGAGACCCGCCGGGGCATCCTGTGCCACACCGCCGGGGAGCCGGCGGAGACGCTGGAGGGCCAGCTGGTCCGCTTTGCCGACAAGATCGCCTACATCAATCACGACATCGACGACGCCATGCGGGGGGGCATCATCTACCCCACCGACATCCCGATCCGCATCTCGGAGACGCTGGGCTTTACCCACGGGGAGCGGATCGAGACGCTGACCCTGGACGTGATCGAGAGCAGCCGGGAGGGGGACGCGATCCGGCAGTCGGAGCCCATTGCCGCGGCCATGGCGGAGCTGGAGAGCTTCATGTTCGAGTCGGTGTACTTCAACCCCAGGGCCAAGGGGGAGGAGGGCAAGGCGGAGGACATGATCTGCCTGCTGTTCGAGTATTATATCAAGCATACGGACAAGCTCCCCCCGGAGTACCAGGACATCCTGCTGCGGGAGGGGGCGCAGCGGGCGGTGGTGGACTACATCGCCGGCATGACGGACACCTACGCCGTGGAGAAGTTCGGCGAGCTGTTTATCCCCATGCGCTGGATGGTGAAGTAGGGCCCTCCGGCCCGCGCGGGTTCTAAGTTCTGGAAGATCTGGCTATCATCAGGAGGTGAGACCATGCCCATACCGGAGCAATTTCTCGACGAGCTGAACAGCCGGCTGGATATCGTGGACGTGGTCTCCGCCTATGTGACGCTGAACAAGCGGGGGAGCAACTACTGGGGCCTGTGCCCCTTCCACCACGAGAAGACCCCATCCTTTTCCGTCAACGAGTCCCGGCAGATCTTCCACTGCTTCGGCTGCGGCAAGGGGGGCGGCGCCATCCGGTTCGTCATGGAGATGGAGAACCTGTCCTTCCCGGACGCGGTGCGCAAGCTGGCGGAGCGGGCGGGCATGGAGGTGCCCGAGACCAGCCCGGGGGACGGTCAGTGGCGGGAGCGCCGCCGAAAGATCCTGGAGCTGAACAAGGAGGCCGCCCGGTTCTACCGCTCCATGCTCACGCGGCCGGAGGGGGAGACGGTGGCGGCCTATATCCGGGACAAGCGCCGCATCAGCCCAAGGTTCTCCGCCCGGTTCGGCCTGGGGGCGGCGCCGGACGCCTGGGACAGCCTGATCCTGGCAATGCGGGAGAAGGGGTATGAGAAGGCGGACCTCATCGAGGCGGGGCTGGCGGTGGCGGGGAAAAACGGCGGCATTTACGACAAATACCGCAACCGGCTCATGCTGCCGGTCATCGATGTACGGGGGGACGTGATCGGCTTTACCAGCCGGGTGATGGACGACTCCACCCCAAAATATCTGAACACCCCGGAGACCGCCATTTTTAAAAAGCGGTCCATTCTATACGGCCTGAACTACGCCAAGAACACCAAGCGGCCCAACTTTATTTTAGTGGAAGGCAACATCGACGTCATCACCCTGCACCAGGCGGGCTTTGACAACACCGTGGCCACCATGGGCACGGCGCTGACGGAGGAGCACATCAAGCTGCTGTCCCGGTACACCAAAGAACTGGTGCTGTGTTACGACAACGACGCCGCCGGCATGGACGCCACCCAGCGGGCCATCGCCCTGCTGCGCGATTCCGGCATCGGGGTCAAGGTGCTCCAGCTGCCCCGCCGCCGGACAGAGAGCGGCGAGCTGGTGAAGCAGGACGCGGACGACTACATCAAAAACTACGGCGGAGAGGCGTTCCAGTCCCTGATGGACCAGAGCTCCAACTCGGTGGAATACCGCCTGAGCGTGGTCCAGAGCGGCTTTGACCTGAACCAGGACGACCAGCGGGCCCAATACCTGCTGGCGGCGGCGGAGATCATCGCCTCGCTGAACAGCCCGGTGGAGCGGGAGGTATACGGAGGCCGGGCGGCGGATGCCGGGGGCGTGTCCCGGGAGTCCATGGCCCAGGAGGTGGAGCGGCTGCGGAAAAAGCGCGGCTGGGACGCCCGGCGGCAGGAGGAGCGGAAGAGCCTGGTCCCCACCCGGCAGCTCCAGCCAAAGGACCGGGGGCTGCGGTATACCAATGTCCGCTCCGCCAGAGCCGAGGAGGGCGTGCTGCGCGTCGTGCTGCTGGACGGCGAGTTTTTCCGGCAGCTGGACGATTTGGACGAGAGCGCCTTTTCCTCACCGCTGCTGGGCAAGGTGTACGGCCTGCTGCGCCAACGCTGGCGGGAGGGCAGGCCGGTGACTCTGGCGGCGCTGGACGGGGAGCTTATGCCGGAGGAGATGGATCACCTGACCAACCTGGCCCAGGAGCCCCAGCCCCGCAATACCGCCCAGGCGGCGCTGGCGGACTACAAGCGGACGATTTTAACGGAGCAGCGCGGGGCGGAGGTACACAGCGGCGAGGACCTGACCGGCCTGCGGGATGTACTGAAACAGAAAAAAGGCTATGGAGGATGAAGACCCATGAGTGAGAAAAAGAAGACCGGCAAGAAGACGGACCCCGCCGTCTCCACCCTGGTGAGCAAGGAGAAGTTTGAGGCGGTCAAGGCGGACCTGTCCAAGATGATCGATGGCATCCAGGGGGGCGAAAAGCTGCTGGAGCTGGTGGACGCCGGCTATAAAAAGGGCAAGCTGTCCTCCAATGAGATGATGGAGGCGCTGGACTCGCTGAACCTGGAGAGCGAGCAGCTTGACAAGATCTACGACGTGCTGGAAAACCTGGGCGTGGACACCGCCGGAGACGACTTCCCGGAGCTGGACGATGACATCGCCCCTCCCAGCGAGGAGTTGGAGGAGCTGCCGGAGGAGGAGATCGTGGACCCCAACACCCTGGTGGACGCCTTTGCCATCGACGACCCGGTGCGGATGTACCTGAAGGAGATCGGCAAGGTGGACCTGCTCACTCCGGAGCAGGAGGTGGAGCTGGCCCAGACCATGGGGGCGGGCAATGAGGCCCGGGAGCAGCTGGAGGAGATGGAGAAGTCCGGCGAGGATATTCCCGAGGAGGTGCGCGGGGAGCTGGAGAAGCTCATCAAGGCGGGCAAAAAGGCGGAGCAGCAGCTGGCGGAGGCCAATCTGCGGCTGGTGGTGTCCATCGCCAAGCGGTATGTGGGCCGGGGGATGCTGTTCCTGGACCTGATCCAGGAGGGCAACCTGGGCCTCATCAAGGCGGTGGAGAAATTCGACTACACCAAAGGCTACAAGTTCTCCACCTATGCCACCTGGTGGATCCGTCAGGCCATCACCAGGGCCATTGCTGACCAGGCCCGGACCATCCGCATCCCCGTCCACATGGTGGAGACCATCAACAAGGTCATCCGGGTGAACCGCCAGCTCCTCCAGGAGCTGGGTCACGACCCCACGCCGGAGGAGACCGCCGCCGAGATGGGGATGCCGGTGGAGAAGGTGCGGGAGATCCTGAAGATCGCACAGGAGCCGGTGTCGCTGGAGAGTCCCATCGGCGAGGAGGAGGACTCCCAGCTGGGCGACTTTATCCGGGATGACAAGGGCACCGAGCCCTCCGAGGCCGCCTCCTTCACCCTGCTGAAGGAGCAGCTGGTGGACGTGCTGTCCACCCTGACCCCCAGGGAGGAAAAGGTGCTCAAGCTGCGCTTCGGCATCGAGGACGGCCGCACACGCACCCTGGAGGAGGTAGGCCGGGAGTTCAACGTCACCCGCGAGCGCATCCGCCAGATCGAGGCCAAGGCCCTCCGCAAGCTCCGCCACCCCAGCCGGAGCAAGAAGCTGAAGGACTTTTTGAACTGACAGAGCTGATACAGAGCAGCAGCCCCGGCCCGCGTCGGAGAGACGCGGGCCGGGGCTGTTTACTGTCGCGCCGTGCGGAACACCCGATTGAAGTCCCGGGGCATTTTGGCCCGGAAGGTGACGGGCCGGCCGGTGGCGGGGTGGGTGAAGGAGAGCTCATTGGCGTGGAGGCAGAGGCGGCCGATGGGGTTGGTGCGGGCGCCGTACTGTCTGTCGCCGGCGATGGGGGTGCCCAGCTCTTTCATGTGTACCCGGATCTGGTTTTTGCGGCCCGTGTCGATGGACAGCTCCAGCAGGGAGTAGCCGTTGCCCGACCGGACCACCTCGTAGCTGGTAATGGCCTCTTTTGCGTTGGGGCCGGGGGCGCCGGAGAAGACCATGTGGGTGCCGGTCTCCACCAGGAAGGAGCGGATGGTGTCCCGTTCCGGGCGGGGCACCCCCTCCACCACCGCCTGATAGCCCCGGCGGGTGATGATGTCGTTCCACCGGGACTGGAACAGCTCCTTGGTCTCCGGGTCACGGGCGAACATGAGTACGCCGGAGGTGTCCCGGTCCAGGCGGTGGAGGACATAGACCCGGTTGTCGATGTGCTGGTTCTTCACATAATCTGTGACCATGTGGTAGGCGGTGCGGGTCTTCTCCTTCTCGTTGGACACCGACAGCAGCTTGGCGGGCTTGTTCACCACAATGAGGTGCTCGTCCTCATACAGCAGGGGGAAGGGCAGCGCGTCCTGACGGGGGGCGGGGACGGACAGAAGGGTGACCT
>CAZUWQ010000078.1:0-4957 GCA_964624195.1 uncultured Oscillospiraceae bacterium
TCCAAAACGCCTGGAACCAGGTGCAGCCCAGGTCCTGGGCCGCGTCCACCAGGTTCTTGTCCATCTGCCGCAGCTTGGGGCCCACATTGAGGATGACATAGGGAATGTCGAAAGCGATGTGGGCCAGCAGCAGGGTGCCGAAGCCCAGGGTGAGCCGGGTGGGAAGCTCGACAAGGCTCTGTATGCCGTTGAACCACTGGGCAAAGGTGCCCCAGCCGTGGAAAAAGGCGGCGAACAGCAGGCACATGGACACGCCGGTGACGATGTCCGCGTTCATGGTGGGGATATTGCTCACCGTCATCAGCGGGTCCCGCCAGCGGCGGCCCAAGCTGTACAGCCCGATGGCGGCAAAGGTGCCCGCCACGGTGGAGATCGCCGTAGCCAGCAGGGAGACCAGAAGGGTGGTGTAGACGCTCTCCATGATGAGCCGGTTCTGAAACAGCTCCCCGTACCAGTGAAGGGAAAAGCCTTTCCACACGGCGCTGGAATCGCCAGCGTTGAAGGAGAAGACGATCAGCAGAAGGATGGGGGCGTAGAGGAACAGGAACACCAGAGCGATGAGCAGGCGGCTGCCCGCACGGCGCTGCTTTTTCATAGCGCCACCGCCTGTTCCTCGCCCTCACCGAAGCGATTCATGACCACCATGCACACCACCACCACGACCATCATCACCATGGAGATGGCCGCCCCCAGGTGGGGGTTGTAGGCGCCGCCCAAAAACTGCTGCTCGATCAGGTCGCCCAGCATCATCTGGGTGCCGCCCCCCAGCAGGCGGGAGATGGCAAAGGTGGATACAGAGGGGACAAAGACCATGGTGACCCCCGACAGGATGCCGGGGAGAGACAGGGGAAAGATCACCTTGGCAAATACCCGCCAGGAGTCGGCGCCCAGGTCCTGGGCGGCCTCCAGCAGGGAGTTGTCCAGCTTGAGGATCACCGAGTAGATGGGCAGTATCATAAAGGGCAGATAGTTGTACACCATGCCCAGCACCACCGCGCCGGAGGTGCCGATCATCCTGAAGTGGGTGATCTCTGAGCCGGTGATGGCGCTGAGCAGACGGAACAGTCCAATGCTGTCAAACAACTGGTTCAGCAGACCGTTGTTTTCCAAAATGGACATCCAGGAGTAGGTACGCAGCAGGAAGTTGATCCACATGGGCAGCATGATAAGCGCCATGGCGACCCGCTGGAACCGGGGGCCCTCCTTTGCCATAAAGTAGGCCATGGGGTAGCCGATAAGCAGGCAGATCAGGGTGGCGATCACCGCCAGCCAGAAAGAGCGGCCAAAGATGGACACATACGCGCCCATGCGGGCGAAGTTTTCCAGGGTAAAGCCGCCCTCGGCGGTGGTAAAGGCGTACACCACCATGAGGATGATGGGCGCCACCACCAGAAGGGCCATCCAGATCACATAGGGGACGGCAAAGCAGCGCAGTCTATTCTTCATCCCCGCTCTCCTCCTCGCCCAGCGCGAGGCTGGCGTCACCGATCTCGTCGTATTCCTCAGAGTAAGAGGAGTAGTCGCCGAACATGCCGGAGTACTGGCTCTTTTTCATGACGTGGATGCCGTCGGGGTCGATCTTGATACCGATGCGGCTGTCCACCGGGCAGAAGTCGGTAGTCTGGATCAGCCACTTGAAGCCGTAGAAGTCCACGATGGTGTCGTAGTGGACGCCCTTGAAGGTGACGGCGGTGACCAGCCCCTTGAGCTGGCCGTCGGCCTCGTCCACAATATCCACGTCCTCCGGGCGGATGACCACGTCCACCGGCTCATCCTGTTCAAAGCCGCTGTCCAGACACTGGAATCTGCGGTTGAAGATCTCCACCACGCCGTCGGCGCGCATGATGCCATCAATGATGTTGGACTCGCCGATGAAGTCGGCTACAAAGGCGTTTTTGGGCTCGTTGTAAATGTCCTCCGGGGAGCCGATCTGCTGGATCCTGCCCCCATCCATCACCACCACCGTGTCGCTCATGGCCAGGGCCTCCTCCTGATCGTGAGTGACATAGACGAAAGTGATGCCCAGCTCCTGCTGGATGCGCTTCAGCTCGTTCTGCATATCCTTCCGCAGGCGCATATCCAGCGCGCCCAGCGGTTCGTCCAGCAGCAGCACCTTGGGCCGGTTCACCAGGGCCCGGGCGATGGCCACCCGCTGCTGCTGCCCGCCGGACAGGGCGGAGACCGGCCTCTTTTCAAAGCCCTTCAGGTTGACGACCTCCAGCATTTCCATGACCCGCTCTTTGATCTCGCGTTCAGGCAGGCGGACCTTGCGCCCATCCTCGCCGGTCTTGGGGACGCGCAGGCCAAAGGCCACGTTTTCAAACACGTTCAGGTGGGGGAACAGGGCGTATTTCTGAAATACGGTGTTCACCTGGCGCTTATGGGGCGGGATGTCGTTACATCGCTGCCCGTCAAAAAACACGTCCCCGGAGGTAGGCGACAAAAAGCCGCCTATGATCCGCAGCGTGGTGGTCTTGCCGCAGCCGCTGGGTCCCAGGAGCGTGAGAAATTCCTTATCGTTGATGTAAAGATTGAGATGATCGAGAATGATCTCGTCGTCGAATTTCACGACGCAGTCCGATAGACGGATCAACTCCTTGGACATTTATCCTCCCCCATTTACTGTCTATTTCCGGGCAAATGGATTGAAAAAGGGCGTACCCAACGGTCGATTGGGTACGCCCTTTTGTCGAACAAATCATATATGGAATCGGCGCAAATGTCAATAGTTTCTTGAAAAATTTTAGGTGATCTCGCGGGTCAGCCGAAGTATTTTTCCACAAAGTCGATCTGCGACCGGGGGACCTCCAGGACCTTGCCCCTGAGATACTCCAGCGCCCCGGCGCCGGTGGGGAAGTCGAAGCGCAGCTTGTAGGACCACAGGGCCTGACCCTTGCGGCCCGCTTTCTCGTTGTCCGCCCGGTGTCCATATTTCCCGTCCCCCACCAGGGGGTGGCCGGCGTGGGCGAATTGAGCCCGGATCTGATGGGTGCGGCCGGTGAGAAGCTCGCACTCCACCAGGGACAGGCCGTTTTTTACCTGTAAGGTCCGATACCTTGTCACCGCGCTCTTGCCGCCGGGGACCGGCCTTTCGTAGACGGCCACCTGCTTCTTTTCCTCGTCCTTCAGGAGAAAGTCCCGCAGTTCGCCCTCGGGCGGCGTCAACCGGCCCACCGCGGCGGCCAGATAGAATTTGGAGAGCTCCCGGTCTTTGATCTTGTCGTTCATGATCCGCAGGGCCTCGGCGGTCTTGGCGGCGATGACCAGCCCGCCGGTGTTCCTGTCGATGCGGTTGCACAGTGCGGGGGCAAAGGAGCGCTCCCATCGGGGGGACCACTCCTTTTTCTGATACAGGTACGCCTGGATGTGGGTGATGAGGGTGGACACATATTCCCCCTGATCCGGGTGGCACAGCAGGCCGGGGCGCTTGTTGCAGACGATCAGGTTTTCGTCCTCGTAGACCACGTCCAGCCGGGGACTGAGCACGGAGAGGAAAGCGTTGTCCTCCGCCGGGGCGTCGAAAAACTCATCGTTGATGTAGAGCCGAAGCTGATCCCCGGCCTGGAGGCGGTAGTCCCGCTGGGCACCCCTGCCGTTCACCTTCACCCGCTTCAGCCGGATATACTTCTGGGCCAGGGGGGCGGGCAGCAGGGGAAGAGTCTTGCCCAGCCAGCGGTCCAGCCGCTGCCCGGCGTCGTTTTTCCCGATGGTGAATTCCTTCACGGCAGCTCCCTCCCCATGGACGGTGGTTTCCATTCCGGATATGATAATAACACAAATTTCGCGGGGAAAAAAGAGGGGAAAAAGTCAAGAAAATATTTGACAACGCCGCCGACATTGGTTATAATACCACTTGTGCCATTATGCGAGGTGTACCAATGAAACTGGATCTGAAGCGGATCGCCCGGGAAGCGGGCGCCAGCCTCCCCTTTTCGTTCCAACTGGATCTGTCTCAGGAGGAGTGGAACGGGGCGCGGCCTGTGACACAGCCTGTCCATGTGGAGGGCAGGGTGCGGAACATGGCCGGAGCGCTGCTGCTGAATGCCAGGCTGGGCACCGTCCTGTCCCTGACCTGCGACCGCTGCGCCAGGCCCTTTTCCAGGGAAAAGACAGTGGAGTATGAGACTCTGCTGGCCATGGAGACGGAGAACGGCGAGAGCGACGACATCGTGCTCCTCGACCGGGAGGGGCGGCTGGACCTGGATGAGCTGATGCGGGATGTGTTCCTCCTCAATATGGACACAAAAAATCTCTGCCAGGAGGACTGCAAGGGCCTGTGCCCCGGCTGCGGGGCGGACCTGAACCGGGAGGCGTGCCGCTGCAAGCGGGAGATAGACCCCCGGTGGGCCAAGCTGGCACAGCTTTTGGAGCAGGATGATCAATGAAATTTCGTGTCTTTGGACATTGACCGGCAAGGAGGTGTCAATATGGCCGTTCCCAAGAGTAAAGTATCCAAGCAGCGCAGGAACAAGCGGCGCAGCTCCGTGTGGAAGCTGGAGACCCCCAGCGTCAACATTTGCCCCAAGTGCGGCGCCGCTCGGCTGCCGCATCGCGTCTGCAAAGCCTGCATGACCTACGATGGACGTCAGGTCGTCGGCGAGTGAGCAGGGACAGGGGAGAGGGCTGCCCCACGCAGCCGGTCCTTATAAAGTGAAGATTTTTGCTCAAAAGGTTATGGGGAACCGCCGCTTGCGCGGTTCCCCATAATTTTTGCCCTGTTGCCGGAGGCCCTTCTTCGCGGCGCTCACAAGCCTTATCTGCAGAGCAGGCGTAAAGGAAGGTGATGATCTGCGCGCGGGTGCAGGTGTCATCCGGGCTGAAGCTGTTTTCTCCCGTGCCGGTGGTCACATTGTTTTCCACCGCCCACTGCACAGCGTTATAGTAATACGAGTCGGACGGGACGCCGGCAACGCAGCCGGTCCCGCACTGGGCTTCCTGCAAGTTTGCCTTTTTAGCG
>CAZUWQ010000079.1:0-4911 GCA_964624195.1 uncultured Oscillospiraceae bacterium
GCTGTTGCGCTTAATTGTCTGGTTCCAGCAGTTCAATGGCGGCTTTGGCTGCCATGTCCGCCCGATGGGGGACTGGTCGATGGCGATGACCTTGTCCAGATACTCGATGCCCTCCATGCCGTCATGCCTGCCGGGGCGGGCCTTGGTCCGGTTCAACTCCGCCCCCAGCCGCTTGTACAATATCTCGTTCACCAGGGACGACTTGCCCGACCCGGACACGCCGGTGACGGCGATAAACATCCCCAGGGGAAATTCCACGTCGATGTGCCGCAGGTTGTTCTCGCCGGCCCCCCGGACGATCAGCTTCTTCCCGTTTCCCGGCCGGCGCGTCTCCGGCACAGGCACCTTCTTCCGCCCGGACAGATAGTCCCCGGTGATGGAGCCGGGGGTGTTCATGATGTCCTCCGCCGTGCCGCAGGCCACCACCTGGCCGCCGTGTATGCCGGCGCCGGGCCCGATGTCCACGATGTAGTCCGCCGCCCGCATGGTGTCCTCGTCGTGCTCCACCACGATGAGGGTGTTGCCCAGGTCCCGCATCTGCTTCAGCGTCCCCAGCAGCAGGTCGTTGTCCCGCTGGTGCAGGCCGATGGACGGCTCGTCCAGGATATACAGCACCCCCATCAGGGAGGAGCCGATCTGGGTCGCCAGCCGGATGCGCTGGCTCTCGCCGCCGGACAGGGTGCCCGCCTGACGGCTGAGGGTCAGATACTGCAAGCCCACCGACCGGAGAAAGCCCAGCCGGTCGCGGATCTCCTTCAGGATCTGGTCCGCGATCATCATCTGCGTGTCCGTCAGCGTGATGGTGTCCAGAAAGGCCAGAGCCTCGTCCACCGGCTTCTCGCAGAACTCTTGGATGGAGATGCCCCCCACCGTCACCGCCAGCGATTCCCTTTTCAGCCGTCTGCCCTGGCAGTCCGGACAGGGCCGCTCGCTCATGCACTCCTCGATCTCCCGCTTCATGGCGTCGGACTGGGTCTCCCGATAGCGGCGCTCCAGATTGTTCACAATGCCCTCAAAGGGCTGGTACAGCACGCCCTTGCCCCGCGGCTGGTCATAGTGGATGGTCAGCTTCTCCCCCTTGGTGCCGTACAGAATGATGTCCAGCACCTCCGGCGACAGCCTGCTCACCGGGTCGGTGAGCTTGAAGTGATATTTCTTGGCCAGCGCCTCAAAATACATCCGGGAGATGCCGTCTGACTTGATATGGTTCCAGCCGGAGGCGGTGATGGCCCCGTCCAGAATGGACAGGGACTTATTGGGAATGATGAGGTCCGGGTCCACCTTCAGCTGCGACCCCAGGCCGGCGCAGGTGGGGCAGGCGCCGAAGGGATTGTTGAAGGAGAACATCCGGGGGGTGAGCTCCTCGATGGACACGCCGCAGTCCTCACAGGCGTAGTTCTGGGAGAACAGGATGTCCCGGTCCTCCCCCACGATGTTGATGATGACCACCCCACCGGACAGGCCGGAGGCGGTCTCCACCGAGTCGGTGAGCCGCCGGGCCACGTCCTCCCGGATCACCACCCGGTCCACCACGATCTCAATGGAGTGCTTTTTGTTCTTGTCCAGCTTGATCTCCTCGGTGAGCTCGTACAGCGAGCCGTCCACCCGGCAGCGCACATAGCCGGACCGGCGGGCGTCCTCAAACACCTTGGCGTGCTCGCCCTTCTTCCCCCGGATCACCGGCGCCAGCACCTGGATGCGGGTGGCCTCCGGCAGGCTCATCACCTGGTCGATGATCTGGTCCACCGTCTGCTGCTTGATCTCCTTGCCGCAGATGGGGCAGTGGGGCGTGCCCACCCTGGCCCACAGCAGGCGCAGGTAATCGTATATTTCCGTCACAGTGCCCACGGTGGACCTGGGATTTTTGGAGGTGGTCTTCTGGTCGATGGAGATGGCGGGGGACAGCCCCTCGATGTAGTCCACGTCCGGCTTCTCCATCTGCCCCAAAAACATCCGGGCGTAGGAGGACAGCGACTCCACATACCGCCTCTGCCCCTCCGCGTACAGCGTCTCAAAGGCCAGCGACGATTTCCCTGAACCGGACAGGCCGGTAAACACCACCAGCTTGTCCCGCGGAATGGTGACGTCGATATTTTTCAGGTTGTTCTCCCGCGCGCCCTTGATAAAAATATGGTCTTGCATGGTCTACCCCTCACAGTATTCATCCGCTCGCCGCCGGATAAGATCGATCGGCCGTCCGGTCGTGATCAATATGCCCCGATCACTTGTCCTGCCCTCGAAGCTGGATGATCTGGTCCCGCAAAGCCGCCGCGACCTCAAATTCAAGCATTTTGGCGGCCTCCTTCATCTGCTTCTCCAGCTTGCCGATCAGCTCCAGCCGCTGAGGTTTGGTGAGCTGCCTGTCCCCGTTCTTATAGCTGCCCTGATCCTCCGGCGTCAGGGCCATCAGCTCCCGCACCGACTTCTTGATGGTCCTGGGCACGATGCCATGGGCCCGGTTGAAGGCGTCCTGCCTGGCCCGGCGGCGCTCTGTCTCCTCCATGGCCTGGGCCATGGAGGGGGTGATGGCGTCGGCGTACAGCACCACCAGCCCGTCCGCGTTTCGCGCCGCCCGGCCGATGGTCTGGATGAGGGCGGTCTCGGAGCGCAGAAAGCCCTCCTTGTCCGCGTCCAGAATAGCTACCAGACTCACCTCCGGCAGGTCCAGGCCCTCCCGCAGCAGGTTGATGCCCACCAGCACGTCGAACTCGCCCAGCCGCAGATCCCGGATGATCTCCATCCGCTCGATGGTGTCGATGTCGTGGTGCATATAGCGCACCCGGATGCCGGCGTTTTTCAGGTAGTCGGTAAGGCTCTCCGCCATTTTCTTGGTGAGGGTGGTCACCAGCACCCGCTCGTCCCGCTGGGCGCGCCGGCCGATCTCCCCAATGAGGTCGTCGATCTGCCCCTCCACCGGCCGCACCTCCACCCGGGGATCCAGCAGCCCCGTGGGCCGGATGACCTGCTCCACGATCTGCCCGGACCGGGTGCGCTCATATTCTCCCGGCGTGGCGGATACATAGATCACCTGATTCAGCCGCTGTTCAAACTCGTCGAATTTCAGCGGCCGGTTGTCAAAGGCGCAGGGCAGCCGGAAGCCGTAGTCCACCAGGGTGGTCTTTCTGGCCCGGTCCCCGTTGTACATGGCCCGCACCTGGGGCAGGGTGACGTGGCTCTCATCGATGAACAGCACAAAATCCTTGGGAAAATAGTCCAGCAGGGTGTGGGGGGGCGACCCCGCCGGGCGCCCCTCGATCACCCTGGAGTAGTTCTCAATGCCGGAGCAGTAGCCCAGCTCCTGCATCATCTCGATATCATACATGGTCCGCTGCTTGATGCGCTGGGCCTCCACCAGCTTCTCCTGTGCGTTGAAAAAGGCCACCCGCTCCTCCAGCTCCTTATAGATCTCCTGGATGGCGGCGTCCATCTTCTCCTTGGGGGTGATATAGTGGGTGGCCGGCCAGATGGGGATGTTGTTCAGCCGCCGGACGGGGACGCCGGTGACCACGTTGATCTCGCTGAGCCGGTCCACCTCGTCCCCGAAGAACTCCACCCTTATGGCGGTGTCCTTCCAATAGGCGGGCCACACCTCCACCGTGTCCCCCCGCACCCGGAACATATTCCGCTCCCAGGCGATGTCGTTGCGCTCGTACCGGATGTCCACCAGCCGCTTCAGCAGCTCCTCGATCTTCAGCGTCTGCCCCACCCGCAGGGCCACCATCATCTTGGCGAAGTCCTCCGGCTCGCCCAGCCCGTAGATACAGGACACGGAGGACACCACGATCACGTCCCGCCGCTCCAGCAGGGAGGCGGTGGCGGACAGCCGCAGCCGGTCGATCTCGTCGTTGACGGACATATCCTTTTCAATAAAGGTGTCCGTATGGGGGATATAGGCCTCCGGCTGATAGTAGTCGTAGTAGGACACAAAATATTCCACCGCGTTCCTGGGAAAGAACTCCCGGAACTCGGCGCACAACTGGGCCGCCAGCGTCTTGTTGTGGGCCAGCACCAGGGTGGGCCGCTGTACCCGCTCGATGACCTTTGCCATGGTGAAGGTCTTGCCCGAGCCGGTGACGCCCAGCAGCGTCTGCTCGTCCAGGCCGTTTTCCAGACCCGCCGCCAGGGCCTCGATGGCCTCCGGCTGGTCGCCGGACGGCTCATATTCGGAAACTACCTCAAACCTCGGCACGTTAAGTCGCCTCCCCGGTCTCAGCCCGCTGCCCCCCTGTGGGCGCGCGTCATACGCCCATTATAATCGAACATAAGTTCCTTGTCAATCCCTGGTCCACAGACTGTTGAAGAAACCGGTGTCCCTCATGGACACCATATCCTCCCCGGCGATGATGAAGTGGTCAAACAGCTCGATGCCTATCTGCTTCAGAAACTTCCACAGCATCCGCGTGGTCTCTATATCCGCGTTGGAAGGGATGGCGACGCCGGACACATGGTTGTGGGCCAGCACCACCCTGACCGCGTCGCAGCTCACCGCCACATCCACCACCTTCCGGACGGAGAGGGACAGCTTGTCCACGACGCCCTCCCCCAACTGCCGGTAGGCGATCAGTTTATTTTTTCCGTCCAGGCACATCAAATACGCCATCTCGTTCCTCTGGCTGAAAAACAGCGGCATCAGCAGCTCCCGGAACTGCCAGCTCTCCGTCAGCACGGTGTTCACCTCGGCCTGGCGGCCCATGTAATAGCCCGCCACCGCCGGCACCAGTTGGATCAGCGTGGCGGTATTCAGCCCCACGCCCTTCACCTGCGTCAGCTGGTCCACCGTGGCATGGAATACCCCCTCCAGCCCGCCGAAGTGATCCACCAGGGCGTGGGCCAGCGGGTTCACGTCCCCCTGGGGGATGGCGTAAAACAGCAGCAGCTCCAGCACCCTGTGGTCGCTCATGCCGTTCAGAC
>CAZUWQ010000080.1:0-4904 GCA_964624195.1 uncultured Oscillospiraceae bacterium
TATATTTTTTGCAAAATTTTCTGATTGTAATTTACGGAACGGAACGCATACTATGTCATGTGGGAACAGATAAAAAAGCAGGAGGATCAGGAATGAAAGCGAGATATTTTATGATCGCGGCAGCTTTGACGCTGTCTGTTGCCCTGGCAGGATGCTCCGCCGGTAAGGACACGCCCACACACTCCCAGGACGTCCGGCCCAGCGCCAGTATGCCCGGAAACACCGGGAACGGCGGAATGATGGAGAGCGCCGTGCCCAATGACGGGACCATGGGCGGCGGGGCAGGTGGTACCAATGACCTGAACAACGACGGGACGCCGGACGCCATGCCCGGAGTCAGCGAACAGGTGGGCAGCGGCATCCTGGACGACATCGGCGACGCCGCCGGCGATCTGATGGATGATATCGGCAATGGGATGGAAAACGCCGGGGACGCTATTGAGAACGGCGCCGGCAGCGCAGGCCGCACGACGCGGATGCGGTAACAAAATGTCAGGACGGCGATTTTTCTGCCGTCCTGACATTCTTTATTGGGCGCTGTTTTTTCACGGCGGTCAGGCAACGGTTTCACCAGGGCATGACACCGCCGGTGAGTTGGGAGACGGCGGACAGGCCCTGGCGCTGGGCGATCTGCCGCAGGCCGTCCCGCACCCGGAGGGGGGCGAAGGGGTCGGCAAAGCAGGCGGTGCCCACCGCCACGGCGCTGGCCCCGGCCAGCATGAGCTGGGCCGCGTCCTCGCCGCCGGATACGCCGCCCATGCCCAAAATGGGCAGGGACACCGCGCCGGCGACCTCCCACACCATGCGGACGGCCACCGGCAGGATGGCGGGACCGGACAGGCCGCCGGTATTCATTTTGAGAATGGGCCGCCGGGTGCTGATGTCGATCCGCATCCCCCGCAGAGTGTTGATCAGGGAGAGGGCATCCGCCCCCGCGTCCGCCGCAGCCCGGGCGATCACCGTAATGTCCGTCACATTGGGGGACAGCTTGACCATCACCGGGACGGTGGAGTGCCGTTTTGCCGCGGCGGTGACCTCGGCGGCCAGCTCCGGTTTGGTACCATAGGCCAGTCCGCCGGCCTTCACATTGGGGCAGGAGATGTTCAACTCGATGAGGTCCACACCGGCGGCGGACAGCTTTTCGCACATCGCCCCGTACTCCTCCGGGGTATTGCCTGAGATGTTGGCGATGATCTTTACATCATATTGCCGCAGGAAGGGCAGCTCAGTCTGGATAAAGGCGTCCACGCCGGGGTTTTGCAGGCCCACGGAGTTCAGCATTCCCATGGGCGTCTCCGCGACGCGGGGCGGGGGGTTGCCCGCTCTGGGGGCGGCGGTGAGCCCCTTGACACAGATGGCGCCCAGTTCAGACAGGTCGTAAAACCGCCCGTATTCCCGGCCGAAGCCGAAGACGCCGGAGGCGGCCACCACCGGATTTTTCAGCTCCACACCGGCCAGCCGCACCGCCATGGATACGTCACACATCCCAGGCCACCTCCTCCGCAGAAAACACCGGCCCGTCCTCGCAGACGCGCCGCATAGAGCCGTCCGCCATTGGGATGGCGCAGCCCAGGCACGCCCCTATGCCGCAGGCCATTCGTTCTTCCATGGAGACCTGACAGTGGACGCCGAATTCCTCCGCCACCTTTGCCACGCTTTTCAGCATTTGCCGGGGGCCGCAGGCCAGTATGGAAGTAAAGCCGGCATCCTTTTCCAGGATCTCCCGCACTTGTCCGTCCACAAAGCCCTGCCGGCCAAGGCTGCCGTCGTCAGTGCAAAGAAAGGTCCGCCGGCAGTGGCCCTGAAATCGGCTGACCACGGCGGGAAAGGCCTTATCCGCGGAGCGGAAACCCAGCACGGCATCCGTGGGCCAGGGCAGAGACGCCCCCAATCCCATCAGCGGCGGCACACCGATGCCGCCGCCCACTAAGAGATAGCGCCCCGGCCGGGAGAAGTCGAAACCGTTCCCCAAGGGGCCCAGCACGTCCAGACTGTCTCCCGGCTTTCGCCGGGACAGCCAGCGGGTGCCCTGGCCCCGGTCCTCAAAGATCAGCACGGCAGTGTCCTCCGGCTCACCCCGCCGGACCATTGCCACTGAGATGGGGCGGCGCAGAAGCTGACCGTCCCCGCATTTGATATGTAGAAACTGACTGCCCCGCAGCCCGTGTTCCGACGCCAGCCTGCCCACAGACAGCGTTATCTGCCAGGTGGTCTGGTCAAGCTGTTCCATGGATACCACAGTGCAGATCTGTTGGATCGGCATAGCTCCAGCCTCTCTCTCTTACAGAATGGTGATATAGCGCTTCAGCTCGTCCCGCATGGCCTCCGCGGCGGCGCGGGCGGCCTCCTGATAGTCGGCCCCGTCCCTGCCCGTCTTCTGCCAGGCGCACAGGATGGAGCGGGAGGCGTTGACAATAGCGCCCCGGCCCAGCTCGTCAAAGGCGCAGCGCACGTCAGCGGCGGTGCCGCCCTGGGCGCCGTAGCCGGGGACCAGAAAAAAGGTATGCTCCAGGCGGCGGCGCAGCTCCTTCAGCACAGAGGGGTGGGTGGCGCCTACCACCGCGCCCAGGGCTTGATAGCCGTATTTCCCCGCGGTGCCCTTGCCCCACCGCTCAATGAGGTCGCCCATGACGGTATACACCAGTCGGTCGCCGGCCACCATGTCCTGCAGCTCTACGGAGGACGGATTGGAGGTCTTAGCCAGCACGAAGGCGGATTTTCCCCGGGCGACGCACTCGCTCAAAAAGGGCTTGATGGCGTCGGAGCCCATGTAACCGTTGAGGGTGACGCAGTCCACATCAAAGACGGGGCAGTCGGCGGCGCCCACCCGGGTGGCCCCCAGCCACGCCTCGGCGTAGGCGGCGGCGGTGGTCCCGATGTCGCCCCGCTTCACGTCGGCGATGACATAAAGCCCCTTTTCCTTGCCATAGGAGATGATCCGCTCCAGCGCCCGCATTCCCTGCCAGCCCAGCATCTCAAAGTAGGCGGACTGAGGCTTGATGGCGGGCACTATGTCGCACAGCGCGTCGATGAGGCCGCAGTCGAATTCGACCACCGCTTCGGCGGCGGCCTCTAAGGTCTCGCCGTGGCGATCCACATATTTTTTCAGCAGATGAGGGGGGATATACTCCACCCGGGCATCCAGTCCTGCCACAGTGGGATTCTTTTTTGCTCTGATCTTGTCCTGCAAAATATCAAATGACATGATCCTTGTCCTCCTGATAGATGATGGCTCCCATGGAAATGGTGTATTTGACCCGCCCCCGGACGGCCCGCCCGTGGAATGGGGTGTTACGGCCCTTGGAGACAAACTGCTCCCGGTCAATGGTCCATAGCTCATCGGGGTCGAAAATGACCACGTCGCCATCGTCTCCCAGGCCCAGCCGGCCCTTGGAAAGGCCCAGCAGGGCGGCGGGCGCGGCGGACAGAAGGGCCAGGACTCTGGGCAAGGACAGACAGCCGCTGTGGTACAGCTCTGTCAGAGACAGGGCCAGAGAGGTCTCCAACCCCACCATACCGCTGGGGGCGTCAGGCAGGGGCCTGGCCTTTTCCCAGACGCAGTGGGGGGCGTGATCGGTGGCGATGGCGTCGATGGTGCCGTCCAGCAGGCCGGCGCGGATGGCCGCCCGGTCCGCTTCGGCGCGCAGGGGAGGATTGACCCTTGCCATAGCGCCCTGTGACAGTATTTCGGACTCAGAGAGGGTGAAATACTGGGGACAGGTCTCGCAGGTGATGGGCACGCCCCTGGCCTTGGCCTGACGGACGATGTCCACCGAGCGGGCGGTGGAGATGTGACAAATATGGACATGGGCGCCGGTCTCCTCCGCCAGCATAGCGTCCCGCATGACCTGAAGCTCCTCCGCGATAGCCGGTCTGCCGGGGAGACCCAGCTTGCGGGATACCGCTCCTTCATTGACGGCGTAGTTTTGCACCATATCCCGGTCCTCGCAATGATCCAGCAGGGGCATACCCAGGTCCCTGGCCCGGAACAGGGCCTGGCGGAGCAGAGCCTGGTTCTGTATGGGCATCCCGTCGTCGGTGAGGGCGGGGACGCCGACGGCCTTCAGAGCGGCAAAATCGGTGAGGGCCTGTCCCTTCTGGCCCATGGTCACCGCGCCAGCGGGGAGGACGTGTACCCCGGTGCCCCGCGACCTGGCCCGGACAAGGTTCACGATGTCGGGACAGTCGGTGGCAGGTCTGGTGTTGGGCATGGCCACCAGAGTGGTAACGCCGCCATGAGCCGCGGCGGCACAGCCGGTGGCCACGGTCTCTTTTTCCTCGAACCCAGGCTCCCGCAGATGGACGTGCATATCCACCAGCCCAGGCGCTACCGTCGATCCGGAAGCGTCGATGACCGAGTGGCCCGCGGCGGAGATCTCCCGGTCCAACCGGGCGACCCGGCCGTTTTCAATGAGCAGATCGGCGGCTCTATCCACCCCATTCGCGGGGTCAATGACCCGCCCGCCCTTGATGAGAAGTCCCATAGCGGCGCCTCCTGTCGGATCAGGTATTCTGACACTTTATTATACAAAATAATGAGAGGCTTGGCAATAATAACTTATCGCGGGGAAAGCGGGCGGCGTGGCGCAAAAAAACACAGCCCTGTGAAAACAGGGCTGTGTTTTTTGCGCGAGCAAGCCTGTAAGCCGGGTTCTGTCATTTAAGACAGCCATCTATCTTGGCGTACCGTCGCCGGTACGCTCCAGCCACCTCCCAAACGCGGCCGGGCCGGCCATACGCGTTTCCACGGTGTTGCTCCGGATAGAGTTTACAGCGATGCGCAGTTTCCAGGCATCGGGCGGGCGCTTGTCTCCGCCTTTCCACCCTTACTCCCTCCCAATGGGACGAAGCGGTATCTCTCTGTTGCACTTTTCCTGAAGTCGCCTTCGGCGGGCGTTACCCGT
>CAZUWQ010000081.1:0-4823 GCA_964624195.1 uncultured Oscillospiraceae bacterium
GCCTTGGCCATGAACTCCGCGTTGCCGCCCAGCATGATATCGGTGCCGCGTCCGGCCATGTTGGTGGCCACCGTGACCGCCCCCAGCTTACCCGCCTGGGCCACGATCTCCGCTTCCTTCTCGTGGTGCTTGGCGTTCAGCACGCTGTGCCGGATGCCCGCCTTCTGCAGCAGCTTGCTCACCAGCTCGGAGATCTCGATGGACACCGTGCCCACCAGCACCGGCTGGCCTTTGGCGTGGCAGGTCTTGATCTGCTCCACGATGGCCCGGTACTTGCCCGCCTGGGTCTTGAACACATAGTCCGGCTGATCCACCCGGATCATGGGCCGGTTGGTGGGCACCTCCACGATGTCCAGGTTGTAGATCTGCCCAAACTCCTCCTCCTCGGTCATGGCGGTGCCCGTCATGCCGGACAGCTTGTCATACAGGCGGAAGTAGTTCTGGAAGGTGATGGTGGCCAGCGTCTTGGACTCCCGGGCCACCGTCACATGCTCCTTGGCTTCGATGGCCTGGTGCAGGCCCTCATTGTACCGCCGGCCGTACATCAGCCGCCCGGTGAACTCGTCTACGATGATGACCTCTCCGTCCTTTACCACATAGTCGATGTCCCGGCGCATGACGCCTCTGGCCTTGATAGCCTGATTGATGTGGTGGGACAGGGTGGTGTTCTCCGGGTCGGACAGGTTCTCGATGTTGAACGCCTGCTCCGCCTTCCGGATGCCCTGGGCGGTGAGGGTGGCGGTGCGGGCCTTCTCGTCCACGATGTAGTCCGCGTCCAGGGAGGTGTCCTCCTCCTCCTTGGCGTCCACCGACGTCACCTTCACGCACTTCAGCCGGGCCGCGAAGTTGTCCGCCAGCTGATACAACTGGGTGGACTGGTCCCCCTGGCCGGAGATGATCAGCGGGGTACGGGCCTCGTCGATGAGGATGGAGTCCACCTCGTCCACGATGGCGAAGCTGTGGCCCCGCTGGACCAGCTCCTCCTTGTAAATGGCCATGTTGTCCCGCAGATAGTCAAAGCCGAACTCGTTGTTGGTCCCGTAGGTGATGTCGGCGGCGTAGGCCCGGCGCTTGTCGTCCTTCTCCACTCCGTGGATCACCAGGCCCACCGTCAGCCCCAGCCACCGGTACACCTTGCCCATCCACTCGCTCTGGTACTTGGCCAGGTAGTCGTTGACAGTGACGATGTGTACGCCCTTGCCCGCCAGGGCGTTCAGATAGGCGGGCAGGGTGGCCACCAGCGTCTTGCCCTCGCCGGTCTTCATCTCGGCGATGCGCCCCTGGTGCAGGATGATGCCGCCGATGAGCTGGACCCGGAAAGGCCGCATCCCCAGCACCCGGTCCGCCGCCTCCCGCACGGTGGCGAAGGCCTCCGGCAGGATGTCGTCCAGCGTCTCCCCCTTTTCCAGGCGGGCCTTGAACTCCCCCGTCTTGGCCTGGAGCTGCTGGTCGGTGAGGCTCTTGTACTCCTCCTCCATCCCCTCGATCCTGTCCACCAGGGGAGTGAGGGATTTGATCTCCCGCTCGGAGCGGGTGCCAAACATTTTTGAAAACAGGCCCATAGCTTCTGTGTCCTTCCTTTCAACGGGCGTGCCCGCCCGTGTGTTTATCTTAGCATGGTCATATTCACCCAATTTAGCTTATACAGTATAGCACAAAGGAAATGGAGAAAAAAGAGGAAATTGTGAATACTTCTCCCGTCTCTTTTCACGAATTTTCACTTTTGTGTTGACAGCCGGCTCTCGTCGGCATATAATCCACTCAAATGAACCACTGATAGAGGCGCGGCCGCGAAAAGTACCCGGAGGGCATGGACAATTGCTTCCGGCGAAAGGCAAGGCCGCCGAAGGGCGCGTGAGCTGGTCCGGCTCCGCGTGACCTGGGCCGCCGGGGAATACCCGGCGGACTGTCACATGACCTCATGTGAAGAGCTATCATGGCGGGGCCGTCCTCTCCGGCGGCGTTGTTGACCATGATCGCGTCTGCGGTTCATGGTCTTTCTTTTTGCCCCGCGCAAGGAGAAAAAACACTGAAGGAGGAACCCAACATGAAAAGACGGACCCTCACCCTGCTGCTGGCCGCAGCCCTGTCTCTGGCCCTGTGCGCCTGCGGCGATCCCAGCTCCGGCGCCCCCCTCGCCAGCTCCGCCGGCCCCCAGGCCGCCGTCCCCCCCGCGGCCGACCTCACCGGCACGGACACCAGCAATATCCCGGGCGTGGAGGACGGCGTGCTCACCGTGGGCATGGAGTGCGCCTATCCCCCCTACAACTGGATGCAGATCGACGACTCCAACGGCGCCGTCCCCATCTCCAACGTCCCCGGCTCCTACGCCAACGGCTATGACGTGATGATCGCCAAGCGCATCTGCGAGGCCTACGGCTGGGAGCTGGAGATCGTCTCCTCCGCCTGGGATTCCCTGACCCCCGCTGTCCAGGCGGGTACCATGGACGCCAACATCGCCGGCCAGTCCATGACCGCCGACCGCATGGCGGAGGTGGACATGGCGGGCCCCTACTACTACGCAACCATCGTCTGCGTCACCACCAAGGACAGTCCCTACGCCTCCGCCGCCTCCATCGCGGATCTGGCGGGGGGAAAGTGCACCTCCCAGTCGGGCACTATCTGGTATGACTCCTGCCTGTCCCAGATCCAGGACGCCCAGCTGCTGGCCCCCGCGGACAGCGCCCCGGCCATGACCATGCAGCTCCAGACCGGCACCGTGGACTTCATCTGTACCGATATGCCCACCGCCATGGCTGCCGTGGCCCGGGACGACAGCCTGGTCATCCTGAACTTCTCCGGCACCGACGGCGACTTCCAGTTCGCCACCGAGGAGGAGCGGGCGGAAAACGTGAACATCGGCATTGCCGTCCAGAAGGGCAACACCCAGCTGAAGGACGCCATCGACGCCGTGCTCTCCGCTCTGACGGAGGAGCACTTCAATATCCTCATGGACCAGGCCATCGCCATGCAGCCGGAGATCTGAATCCCGATGAAAGCCGGGGCCGTCTCCATCGAGGCCCGCGGCCTGCCGCCGCGCGGCAAGATCCCGCGAGGGTATTGACAAACTGAAAGCAAGGAGGTACTTCTATGGACCGATTCGCCAAGCTCTTTCATGACGTGGCCCTGCTGTGGGGCAAATACTGGCCCTCCTATCTCCGGGGCGCGGGCAATACGCTGCTCTTAGCCCTGATCGCCACCGTCATCGGCTGTCTCATCGGCCTGGTGTGCGGCGTGCTGAACACCATCCCTTATACCGCCCGCGACCCCCTGCCCAAACGCTTTTTTCTCAGGCTGATCCGCGTGGTGATCCGGATCTACGTTGAGGTCTTCCGGGGCACCCCCATGGTGCTCCAGGCCGTGTTCATCTACTACGGCCTGCCCTATTTCTTCTCCGTCAACTGGGGCAGCGTGTGGGCGGCGGCCATTCTGGTGGTGTCCATCAACACCGGCGCCTATATGGCCGAGTCCGTCCGGGGAGGCATTCTCTCCATCGATCCCGGCCAGACCGAGGGGGCCAAGGCCATCGGCATGACCCATGTGCAGGCCATGACCAGCGTGATCCTCCCCCAGGCCCTGCGCAATATCATGCCCCAGATCGGCAACAACTTCATCATCAACGTGAAGGACACCTCCGTGATGTTCATCATCAGCTTCACCGAGTTCTTCGCCTTCCACCGGTACATCGTGGGCATCAACAATATGTATTTCCCCTCCGCCGTTATTGAGATGCTGGGCTACCTGTGCATGACCCTGGCCGCCTCCTTCCTGCTGCGCTTTCTGGAAAAGCGCATGGACGGCGCCGACAGCTACGAGCTGGTCCAGGCGGACAGCCTCACCATGACCGCCGGCACCTATAACCACCCCGGCCGGGGCACGCCCTTTGACGAGCGAAGCAAGGAGGGTCGGCAGCATGAGTGAGCCCATTTTAGAGATCCGCCACCTGTCCAAGTCCTTTGGCTCCAACCAGGTGCTCAACGACATCGACTTCACCGTCCGTCCCGGCGACGTGACCTCCATTATCGGCGCCTCCGGCTCCGGCAAGTCCACCCTGCTGCGGTGCGTCAACCTGCTGGAGACCCCCACCGGCGGCCAGATCCTGTTCCACGGCCAGGACATCGCCGCCCCCGGCGTCCGCCTCCACCAGTACCGCTCCAAGGTGGGCATGGTGTTCCAGTCCTTCAACCTGTTCAACAACATGACCGTGCTGGAGAACTGTGTCGTGGGCCAGGTCAAGGTGCTGAAAAAGAGCAGGGCGGAGGCCCGTGACAACGCCCTCCGCTATCTGGACCAGGTGGGCATGACCCCCTACCTCAACGCCCGCCCCCGTCAGCTCTCCGGCGGCCAGAAGCAGCGCGTGGCCATCGCCCGCGCCCTCGCCATGGAGCCGGAGGTGCTGCTGTTCGACGAGCCCACCTCCGCCCTGGACCCGGAGATGGTGGGCGAGGTGCTGTCCGTCATGCGGGACCTGGCGGGCGCCGGTATGACCATGCTGGTGGTCACCCACGAGATGGCCTTCGCCCGCGACGTGTCCACCCATGTGGTCTTCATGTCCGACGGCGTCATCCTCGAGCAGTCCGCCCCCCGCGACCTTTTCACCGCCCCCCGCCACCAGCGCACCAAGGATTTCCTCGCCCGTTTTATCCAACAATAGAGTCAAGCAGATCGGCCCCCGCGGGAGGCGCTCCGGAAGGAAGCGCCTCCCGCTGTCGGATCTGATCCCGATGGCGGGGAGTTTTCGTATATCATCAAACCGGGGCCGCCTCCTGCGGAAGCGTTCCGCAGCCATTATGCCGGCCGGAAAACAGCTCTTTACCCGCCTT
>CAZUWQ010000082.1:0-4716 GCA_964624195.1 uncultured Oscillospiraceae bacterium
GAGTCCGGCTGCGGCAAGACCACCACCGGCCGGTCCATCATCAAGATCTACGACATCACCGGCGGCAGCATCTACTTCAAGGGCCAGCGCATCGGCGCCGGCACCCGCGGCTATCAGGACGCCATCCGGGCGGCCCGGAAACAGATCGCCCAACTGAAAAAGGAGGGCGGCAGCGAGGAGAAGATCGCCGCGCTGGAGGCGGAGATCCAGCGGAACCAGGCGGAGATCAGATCCGCGCGGTATGACCAGAAGCACAGCGACGAGGAGTATGTGCAGTCGCTGGTCAAGGACCTGAAGGAGGAGTACGAGCCCAAGCTGGCCGCCGCCCAGGGCGACCCGGAGAAGCTGGAGGCGCTGAAAAACGAGTACAGCGAGAAGCTGCGCGTCGCCAAAAAGACCCGCCTGACCACCAAGATCCAGATGATCTTCCAGGACCCCATCGCCTCCCTGGACCCCCGTATGACCGTCCGCGAGACCATCGCGGAGGGGCTGATCATCAACGGTGTCCGGGATCAGAAATATATCGACGAGAAGGTGTACGAGATCCTGGAGATGGTGGGTCTGGTGCGGGAGCACGCCAGCCGCTATCCCCACGAGTTCTCCGGCGGCCAGCGGCAGCGGATCGGCATCGCGCGGGCGGTCATCATGCACCCCGACCTGCTCATCGCTGACGAGCCGGTCTCCGCGCTGGACGTGTCCATCCAGGCCCAGGTCATCAACCTGATGAACGATCTGCGGGACAAGCTGGGCCTGACCATCATGTTCATCGCCCACGACCTGTCCGTGGTCAAGTACTTCTCCGACCGCATCGGCGTCATGTACTTCGGCAAGATGGTGGAGCTGGCGCCGTCGGATGAGCTGTTTGCCCATCCAATGCATCCCTACACCAGGTCTCTGCTGTCCGCCATCCCTCTGCCCGATCCGCGGACGGAGAAGCAGCGCGTCCGTATCACCTATAATGCGCTGGCGGAGCACGATTACAGCGTGGATAAGCCGTCCATGCGGGAGATCCTGCCCGGCCATTTCATCCGCTGCAACGACGCGGAGGAGCGGAAGTATAAGCAGGAGCTGGGGCTGTGAGCAAGGAGCGCAGGGGAAAGCTGATACGATACGGCGTCACCGCCGCGGTGGGCCTGCTGATCGCGGCCGTCGTGATGTACAGCCAGGGCTTCGGCGCGGAGACCGACACGGCCCGGCGGGTGTTGATCCTGAGCGACGCGTTCACCGCTCCCGGCCTGCTGCTGATCCTGGCCGCGGGGCTGGTATTCGTATCCAACCATGGATCGTTCAACGGGATCGGCTATGTCCTCAACCGCGCGTTGGCGGCGTTTATCCCCAGCGCCGCGCTGTCCAGGAAGTATGAGAGCTACAAGGACTATGTGGCGCAGAAGGGGGAAAAGAGCAAGACTTTTGGCTACCTTCTGATCACAGGCGGCGTGTTTTTGGCGGTGGGCGTGATCTTCACCGCGGTCTACTACGGCGCGTTCCACTGAAAACGACTCGACTTGACGGGGGGCCGCCGCCGGGCCAGCCTCATGGCTGACCCGGCGGCGGCCCCCGCGTTTTTTACAGGGAGGGAGAGCTGTGGCGAAACGGAGGAAAAAACGAAAAGCGCCGCTGCTGCCGGCGGCGCTGGCGGTGCTCCTGGCGGCAGCGGCGATCTATCTGGGGCTTTCCGTGGGGGACGGGCCGGCGGCGGCCCGCCCGGTATCGTCCGAGCCGCCGGCCGCGGTGGAGACGCAGGCGGAGCCGGACCGGGCGGCCTGGTACTATGGGCTGGCTGTGCCCGCCTATTCGGGAGAGCCTTACGCGGAGGTCAACGGCAACGTGCCCTTTTTCACCGAGGGAGACCGGACGGTGACCGCCTTTGAGGAGTACAGCGAGCTGGACGAGCTGGGGCGCTGCGGCGCGGCCTACGCCAATGTGTGCCGGGAGCTGATGCCCACGGAGCCCAGAGAGGGGATCGGCATGATCAAGCCCAGCGGGTGGCATACGGTGCGGTATGACGACCTGATCCCGGACAAATACCTCTATAACCGGTGCCACCTGATCGGGTTCCAGCTGGCGGGAGAGAACGCCAACGAGAAAAACCTGATCACCGGCACCCGCTACCTGAATGTGGAGGGGATGCTGCCCTTTGAGGATCAGGTGGCGGACTATGTGGAGGAGACGGGCAACCATGTGCTGTACCGGGTGACGCCCCTTTTTGTGGAGGATGAGCTGGTGGCCGGGGGCGTGCTGATGGAGGGGCTGTCGGTGGAGGACGGCGGAGCGGGCGTGTGCTTCTGCGTGTACGCCTATAACGTCCAGCCCGGCATCCGCATCGACTACGCCACCGGGGAGAGCGAGCGGGAAGATGCGTAACGGAAGCGCCCATCCCAGAGGCGAAACGTCTTGGGATGGGCGCTTTTTATTCTGCCGTTTTTTCAACGAGGGAAGGGATCAGAGCCAGAAGGACGGCCCGGTCGTTTTCCGCTTCCCCGGACAGCACCCGCTCCAGCAGGGCGTCCAGCACCTGCCCCACCCGGGGGCCGGGGGGCGCGCCGGCGGCGATGACATCCCGGCCGTCCACCGCCAGGTCCCGGAGCCGGAAGCACTGCCCGCGGGCGATGAGGTCGTCGGCGATGGCCTGGGCGGTGTCCAGGTCCCGGAGGCGGGCCCGGTCCGGGGCGGGCGGCTGGGTCAGGGCGACGGCACGCCAAAGCCGGAGGAGCAGGGAGAAGTCCGCCTCGCCCAGGCGGTGGAGCGCACGGCGCACGGTCTCCGGGGTGGTGGGGATGGGGGAGCCCTGTTCGGCGGTCAGCCGGGTCACCAGGCGGCGGGTGGCGTTGTCGTATTTCAGGGCGCGGAGCAGCTGGGCGGGATCGTCCGCACGGCGGAGGAGGATGGCAAGACGGAGAGAAAGCCGGGGCGGGGCGGCGTCCAGGGCGCGGAGGGTGTGCTCCCACTCCTCCGCCGGGGACAGCAGCGGGGCCAGGCCCGGCCAGAACTCCGACAGGACGTCGGGATAGGCCCGGAGGACCGGGGCGGCGTCCGGCCCCACCAGCAGCCTGGACAGCTCCACCTGGACGCGCTCCGCCGCCACGGGGCGGAGCATGGCCCGGTCCGCGTGGAGGGCGGCGGCGGTGTCCGGGTGGAGGGAATAGCCCAGGGTGGCGGCGAAGCGCAGGGCCCGCATGAGGCGCAGACCGTCCTCCCGGAACCGCCGGTGGGGGTCGCCCACGCAGCGGATGAGACGGCGGCGGAGGTCGTCGGCGCCGCCATAGGGGTCCCGGAGGGCGCCGTCGACCGACATGGCGATGGCGTTGATGGTGAAGTCCCGGCGGGCCAGGTCCCGGTCCAGGCTGGCGACAAAGCGGACGGAGTCCGGCCGTCGGCCGTCGGAATAGACGCCGTCCACCCGGTAGGTGGTGATCTCAAAGGGCCGGCGGTCGATGAGGACGGTGACGGTGCCGTGGCGGAGGCCGGTGTCCAGCACGGGCAGGCCGGGAAAGCAGGCGCGGGTCTGCTCCGGCAGGGCGGAGGTGCAGACGTCCCAGTCGTGGGGGACGACGCCCCGGAGCAGATCCCGGACGCAGCCGCCCACCAGGAAGGCCTCGTGGCCGGCGGCTTGCAGGGCTTGCAGGATGTGGACGGCCCCGGCGGGAAGGTCGGGCGTCATGGCTGTCACCACCTTAAAACGATCCGTTTTCTGAGGTCTATTGTAATGCATATCGAACAAAGCCGCAAGGCTTTTATGGGCGCGAGATCGACCGCCCTCGGCTTCGAGCCCTTTCCCGCGCCCGCGGGTCGGACAACGGCGGAAGCTGGTGGCGCGGACGCTCGCGGCGGCGGAGGCGGTCCGGGCGGGATCACCTTGAGGCTCCCGGTTTTCCTTTGTCGGGGCTTCGCGGAGAAATTGAAGACCATATAAAACCAAATTCATAAAATATATACAGTTTTTTCAGGTATTATTCAGAAGTCATTGCTAAAATAATGATACAGCGAAAGCGCCCAAAAATACGTCAACAAAGGCGGAAGCATTATGACCAGACTGAAAAAAACAATTTCTTTCCTCTGCGCGGCCGCGCTGCTGATCGGCCTCTCCGCCTGCGGCTCGACTGCGCCCGAAGCGGAGAGCGCGCTGCCGACGGACGATCACAGCAACACGACCCTGACCGGACACGTTATCGCCATTGACGGCACCGTCATCACGCTGCAGCTCGGCGCGTTCAGCGAGTCCGGGACGGCGCCGGCTGATGACGCCGGACAGCCGCAGGCGCCCGATGGCGTCCAGACCGCCGATGATCAGACGCCTCCCGATCTGCCGGCTGATGGCGCGGGCAGCGCCGACGAGCCACCCGCGAAGCCGGAAGGCGGGGACGCCGAAAGCGGAGATGCCCCGGGCGGCGAAGAACCGCCTGATATGCCGGGAAACGCGAGCGGCGATACACAGACGCCGCCTGAGCTGCCGGAGGGCGAGAGCGCCGGCGGCCAGACGCCTCCCGATCTGCCTGACGCAAGCTCCGGCGGCATGATGTTCACCTTTACCGCCGACGGCGAAACCGCGGTCATCGATATCGACGGCGCGAGCGTGACCAAAAACGGCGCGGAAGCAGCTGCGAGCGACATCTCGGTGGACGACATTCTGATCGTTGAGGTCGGAGACGACAACAAGGTCACCTCCGTGGAGATCATAGAAGGCGCCGTTCAGGACATTCCCGATGGAATGGGCGG